>JAILGS010000009.1 GCA_024696615.1 Lachnospiraceae bacterium | reverse complement strand
CAGGATTTATATGAGGAATATGATGTAAAGCGTGGTCTTCGTGATTCCAATGGTAATGGCGTATTGACTGGTTTAACAGAAATTTCCGATGTAACTGGTACTGTGATTGAGAATGGTGTGAAGGTTCCAGCTCCAGGCCGTTTATATTATCAGGGTTATAATGTACAGGAATTAGTTCGTGAAAATGAAGGTCGCAAGTTCGCTTTCGAAGAGACTACCTACCTTCTTCTTTTTGGAAAGCTTCCAACCGCAGAAGAGTTAAAGTCTTTCGTAGAAGTATTTAGTGACTTGGAGGAGATTTCCGGTGACTTCCTTCGTGATGTCATTATGAAGGCACCAAGTGAGAATATTATGAATGCATTACAGAAGTCCGTATTGACGCTGTATTCCTATGACTCCAATCCGGATGGAACTTCCATGGCCAATGTGCTTCGTCAGAGCTTACAGTTAATCTGTAAAGTACCTTTGATTTCCGCATATGCATATTATGCTTATAAGCATTTCAAACTAGATGGAAATTTGATCATTCGTACCCCAGAGAAGGGATTATCCATTGCAGAGAATCTTCTATATATGATTCATGAAGATGGTAAGTACACTCCACTTGAGGCACGAGTTCTTGATATCGCGTTGGTAGTACATGCAGAGCATGGCGGTGGTAATAACTCCACCTTCACCAACCACGTAGTTACCTCTTCCGGTACGGATACCTATTCAGCCATCGCTGCAGCGCTTGCTTCCTTAAAGGGACCTCGTCATGGTGGTGCTAACTTAAAGGTACAGCAGATGTTTGATGATCTGAAAGCCAATGTGAAGGATTGGAAGGATAGCAATGCCATCCGTCAGTATCTCATCGACATCTTAGATAAGAAGGCCTTCGATGGTAAGGGCTTAATCTATGGTATGGGACATGCAGTATATACCGAATCCGATCCACGTGAGGTAATCTTAAAGAGCTATGCCGGTCGTCTTGCGAAGGAGAAGGGCTTAGTGGATGAGTTTAATCTCTATAATAATGTGGAAATGATTTCTAAGGAATTAATTGAATCCAGCCGTCGCATCCACAAGCCAGTATGTGCTAATGTGGACTTTTACAGCGGATTTGTATATAGCATGCTTGGTATTCCAACCGAGCTTTTCACCCCAATCTTTGCCATCTCCCGTATGGCTGGATGGAGTGCACATCGCTTAGAGGAAATTTGCAACAACGGTAAGATTATCCGTCCTGCATATAAGTATGTTGGTACTCATCAGGAGTATGTGAAATTAGAAGATCGTCAGTAATCTTAAATGTAAGGATGAATGGAGAAACTTCCGAGTAAGAGGGAGGCACTCCGGAATCATTGCAAAATCAATCATGAAAATATAGAAAAGAGTTACTTCATATACGTTCTCTGTTATAATGAGCGTATTGAGTAACTCTTTTTTTGATTCAAGACATGCACTACGATGGGCATTGGAGAGGAATAGGTAGTAAGATGAGATATTATATTGCAGATTGCCATTTTTTCCATGGGAATCTAAATGAACGGATGGATTGTCGTGGATTTGAATCTGCGGAAGCTATGAATGAATACATGATTAGCCAGTGGAATCAGAAGGTTCGTCCCAATGATGAGGTGGTGATTTTAGGAGATTTTTCCTGTGGCAAGGCGGAGGAAACCAATGAAATCTGCCGACGTCTTCAGGGACGCCTCTATCTGGTGGAAGGAAATCATGATTATTATCTGAAAGATCGCAAATTTGATCTAAGCCGGTTCGAATGGGTAAAATCATATGCAGAACTCCATGACGAAGGGCGCAAGGTGATTTTAAGCCACTATCCAACGATGGCATATCATGGACAGTTCCATGTGAATAAAGAGGGAGAACCTTTAACATATATGCTTTATGGACATGTGCATAATACATTTGATGAGTATCTAATAGATCGTTTTATTAAGGAAACCAGATCTTTAAAGCGCATGGCCTGGCTCAATCATCAGGCGGTGGAAGTGGGAACCCCATGCCATATGATCAATTGTTTTTGTCGCTATTCGGATTATGTGCCATTAACCTTAAAAGAGTGGGTGGCTTTGGATGAGAAACGGCGAAAGGAAATCGACCAGGTGGTGGAAGAGGGACGAATCGCCGAGTATTTCCA
>JAILGS010000079.1 GCA_024696615.1 Lachnospiraceae bacterium | reverse complement strand
TATGATACCACCATGGAAGCAAGAAATCGGAACTGAATTGCCACCCATTCCTTCGACGATGGAACAGGAAGGAAGTGGAAAGAACAAGGAGCAAGTGGTAATTCTTTTCGACTATGAATAGAAAGATGAGGTAATGATTATGAAACGATCAAGCAAACAATTAGCCATTGCAGCTTTAGGTGCAGTACTTGCCGGTGGACTTACCGTGGGAGGGCTATATACCTTAAATCAGGGAAATGAGTCTTCTACCACCTATAGTTCCAGTGTAAGCGCAAGCGCTATTGCAGGAAATAACACAACGGATTCTACTAATTTTTCGGGAAGTTCTTCTAAGTCGACAGCACAAAATCAGGGTTCGACAGAACTTCCAGTCAGTGACAATACAGCATCCACGACAGGGGATGCAGCATCCACCAGCGGTAGCACATCGTCCTCCCAAAGTGCCACCGCACTCAGTGTGGATGAATCAGAAATATTTACCAACCGGGATCTGACCCAGACGGCGGATAAAACCGATGCAACCTATATTACCGTAAGTGATGGGGAAGATGTGAATATTACCGCAGCCGGTGTGTATGTGATCAGCGGAACTGCAAGTGATGTAACCATTCGCGTGGATGCGGATGGGGAGAAGGTGCAGTTAGTATTGGATGATCTGAATATCACCAATGAGGATGCACCAGCTATATACGTGATTGCAGCAGATAAAGTATTTGTAACAACGGAAGGAGATTCCACACTTTCCGTTACTGGCACATTTGTAGCGGAGGATAGTACCAATTTAGATGGTGTAATCTTTGCGAAGGATGATCTGGTATTAAATGGTACCGCAACCTTAACCATTTCTTCCACAGCCAATGGTATTGTGGCTAAGGATGATTTAAAGGTGACCGGTGGTACCTATGTGATCGATGCAACTTCGGATGGCGTGGAAGTGAACGACTCCATTGCCGTAAATGATGGTACTTTTGTGATCACTTGTGGAAAGGATGCATTCCACTGTGAAAATGATGAGGATTATACCTTAGGAGATGTGTATATCGCAGGCGGATCCTTTACCTTAAATGCAGGGGATGATGGCATCCAGGCTACCACCACCTTAACCATTGATGGCGGAACTTTCGATATTACTGCAGTGGAAGGATTAGAAGCGACCTATATTACCATTAATGACGGAACGATTGATATCAGTGCTTCTGATGATGGTATTAATGCAACGCAGAAGAGCACCTATTATGATGTATGGATTGAAATTAACGGTGGTGATATTACCATTGTGATGGGAAATGGCGATACGGATGCAATCGATGCCAATGGATCCATTGTGATTAATGGTGGAACGATCGATATTACAGCCAATAGCCCATTTGATTATGATCAGTCCGGAACCATTAATGGTGGTACGGTAACTGTGAATGGAGAAGTGGTAACCACTATGACCAATCAGATGATGGGTGGTATGATGGGAGGCCCTGGAATGATGGGCGGAAGTATGGATGGAACGAATCCATTCGGAAGTGGAACTGCTCCTGATATGGGCAGCTCCGACTCCTCAGGAATGCCAAGTGGCGCACCTTCCGGCAATATGAATGGCGGATTTGGCGGTCGCGGTGGCAGAATGCAATAAGTAGGTTCTTGTTGAAACCATTCGTTCGTAAGAAGCGTTTACTGTAAGGTTACATCTCCGTCCTTCACCCAGCCAAGCTTTCTTTCTACTTCATAGAGAAGTGGACAAAGAATTGCAGGGATTACAAAGGAGATGAGAATTAATCCAAGCCAATCCATTCCGGTAATGGTAGCCTTGGTTCCGGCGGTGATATCATTGATCCAGCCGGTATATACGCCAATCTGGCCTACCAAACCGCAGGTTCCCATACCGGAGGATACGGCTGCACCGTTCATCTCCATATGGAAGACACAGGTGGCAAGAGGTCCGGTAATGGCGGAACATACAATTGGTGGAATCCAGATACAAGGGTTTTTCACAATATTACCCATCTGTAACATGGAAGTACCAATACCCTGGGATACTAAACCGCCCCAACGATTCTCCTTGAAACTTAAGAAGGCAAATCCCACCATCTGTGCGCAACATCCTGCGACAGCAGCACCACCGGCAAGACCGGTTAAACTAAGGGCTGCGCAGATGGCTGCGGAGGAGATTGGAAGGGTGAGGGCGATACCAATAAAGACGGATACCACAATACCCATAATGAATGGCTGCTGTAAGGTAGCCCATTTGATCAGGTCTCCAAGCTTCATGGCTACACTTCCAAGCCATGGTGCACAGCTTGCAGCAAGGAGGATACCCACAAGAATGGTAACCAGTGGTGTTACAAGGATATCCACTTTGGTTTCTTTGGAAATTGCTTTACCTGCTTCTGCTGCAACGATGGCAACAAAGAGAACCGCTAATGGTCCACCGGCACCGCCAAGTGCATTGGTGGCAAATCCCACGGTGATCAGGGAATATAGTACGAGTGGCGGACAGTGCAGTGCATTACCGATGGCTACAGCCATGGCAGGACCGCTCATGGCGGAGGCAAGTCCACCCACAGTATAATCAATTCCCGCAACGGTTGCCACGGTTTTGGTTAAGAATCCAATATGAAACTGGGTTCCAAGGGTATTTAAGATGGTTCCCATTAACAGGGAACAAAACAGACCCTGAGCCATAGCACCCAGGGCATCTACCAGATATCGTTTCACTGAGATTTCGATATCCTTGCGTTTTAAGAACGCTTTTATCTTTTCCATCATAGAAACTCCTTTATTCAAAAATTTTACTCATTGTATCGAAAACCCGTGGAAAATGCAAGGTAAACTTCACTTTGCTCCACGGGTTTTTTAGTGTCTTGGAAGGGAGAAAGTTCCCTAAATAATTATCTTGTGCTAACTTGTGAATTCCCCGTGAAGCACTTCTAAAATCGGGCATTTTCAGGTATAATACACATATTGCAAATGCTTTATTTTTCGCCACTTTGTTGACGTAATCATATGAAAAAAATATATGATTTCCGGGGATGTAACATTTGCAAAATAATCATATTAAAGGAGAATTGAGATGTCATTAATTAACAAGGAAGTAGCGGATTTTACCGTCAAGGCATTTTTGAATAATGAATTTACGGATGTAAGCAAGAAGGACGTGCTTGGAAAGTGGAGCGTATTCTTCTTCTATCCAGCAGATTTTACTTTTGTCTGCCCTACAGAATTAGAGGATCTGCAGAACAATTATGCCGAATTTCAGTCCATTGGATGCGAAATCTATTCCGTATCCACCGATTCCCATTTTGTACACAAGGCATGGCATGACCATTCCGAGCGTATTTCCAAGCTGCAGTACCCAATGCTTGCAGATCCTACCCACGCATTAAGCGTTGATTTCGATGTATATATCGAGGATGCAGGTCAGGCAGAACGTGGTACCTTCATTGTAAATCCAGATGGAAAGATCGTTGCTTATGAAGTGAATGCTGGCAATGTTGGTCGTAATGCAGAAGAATTACTTCGTAAGGTGAAGGCTTGCCAGTTCGTATATGAGCATGGGGATGAAGTATGTCCTGCGAAGTGGCAGCCAGGTGCAGAGACCTTAAAGCCAAGTCTTGATCTTGTTGGCGCACTCTAAAAGGAGGGCATGATGGACAACACCACGATTGATAAGAATTTGTACGATGCAGTCGTTGTGGGTGGAGGTCCTGCGGGACTTACCGCTGCAATGTATCTTGCAAGAGCATGCTATCGTGTGCTCGTGATCGAGAAAGAAAAATTCGGCGGTCAGATCACCATTACTGCGGAAGTAGTAAATTACCCCGGTGCTGCCCCACAGAGTGGCGCTGAACTTACGGAGACCATGCGTAAGCAGGCGGAAAGTTTTGGCGCTGAATTTATGTTAGCAGATGTGAAGGAATTGGATTTTTCTCAGGATGTGAAGGTGGTTAAGACAAGCCGTGGGGACATTCGTTGTCTTGGCGTATTACTTGCTACCGGCGCTCATCCAAGAATGATCGGCTTCACCAATGAAGCAGAATTTAAAGGTCACGGCGTGGCATATTGTGCTACCTGTGATGGTGAATTCTTTACCGGCAAGGAAGTATTCGTTATCGGTGGTGGCTTTGCAGCGGCGGAAGAGAGTGTATTCTTAACCCGCTTCGCTTCGAAAGTAACCATTCTGATTCGTGGCGAGGACTTCTCCTGTGCCAAGGAAGCTGCGGATGAGGCGAGAAATCATCCGAAGATTACCGTAATGACCAATACGGAAGTGGTTTCCGTGGATGGTGATTCAGTACTTCGCAGCATTACTTATAAGAATAATAAGACGGGGGAGGTTACCACCTATTCCCCTGAGGGCGGGGATACCTTTGGGGTATTCGTCTTTGCAGGTTATTCCCCATCCACAGAACTTGCTAAAGGACTGTGTGATTTAAATGAGCAAGGCTATGTGATTACGGATCTTTCCAAGCAGACCACGAAAGAGGGCTTATATGCAGCAGGAGATGTATGTATTAAGACCCTTCGTCAGGTGGTAACTGCCACGGGAGATGGCGCTATTGCCGCAACGGAATTGGAAAAGTACCTTGCGAAGATGCGTAAGACCACCGGCCTTTCTCCAGAAATCCCAGTGCGTCGTGCCAATGTGCATAAGCCAGCGGATGCATCGGCTTCCAAGGCTTCTACTAGTGGTCAGGCATCCTCTAGTGCTTCTTCGGGAGAATTATTGGATGATGGCATGAAGGCTCAGTTGGATGCAGTATTTAGCCGTATGGCAAGTAAGGTGATCCTGGAAGTACATCCGGATGATCGGGCTGTATCAGCAGAATTAAAGCAGTATATGAAGGAATTATCCGCACTGACGGATAAGATTGAAGTTCGAGAAGTACAAGGAGGAGAGGATCTTCCATATGTAACCGTGCTTCGTGAGGATGGAACCAAGGCAGGAATGACCTTCCATGGTGCTCCTGGAGGACATGAGTTTACCTCCTTCGTATTGGGTCTTTATAATGCGGCAGGTCCTGGTCAGCCGATTGCGGATGCGGACCGGGAGGGTATCGCTTCCATTACGGAAGAGACTCCAATCAAGGTCTTTGTGAGCTTGAGTTGTACCATGTGTCCGGACCTTGTGGTGGCAGCAGAACGAATTGCTTCCCTGAATGATAAGGTAAGTGTGGATGTGTATGATCTTAATCATTTCCCAGCCTTTAAGGATCAGTACAATGTCATGAGCGTTCCTTGCTATATTATCGGAGATCATAAGCCGGAATTTGGTAAGAAGAATGTGGAACAGTTATTATCCTTAATTCGTGGGTAAGTTTTGCGATGCGCGAAGGATGATAAAGCATCGTTCATAGTGGTTGTAAACACAGGAACATGTAGATATATGGATGAATCGAAGAAACCTTCCAGGATTATTCCTGGAAGGTTTTTTTGTGGGATTTTGTTATGGAATAGGTTACAGGTGATTAAGCTGTAAAACCGCATCAATAAAATAATCCATCTGTTCTTCGGAGAGATTGGAGTCATTGATCACCAAGGTCTTTTCATATTCTGGGAGTGGCTGAGTGGTATATTCACTGAGCATACTCACCAGAATCTGATGGCTTAAGAAGAAATTCTTGATTTCCGAATCCGACCAATCGGTATTGATGCGTAATAAAAAGTGGTATCCTGCATCCTCTTCAATAAAGGTAAGTTTCCTGGCAATGGAGGAATGTTTTAACTTCTCCATAAATAAGGAATGTTGTAAGGAGTTGGTCTTCTTAATGCGATGAATGTAGCGCTCAAGGTACCCTTCTTCAATAAAGCGGGCTAGGGCTAACTGTTCCAGACCCGACACGGAGCAGGAATAGAAACTTAGATTATCCGCATACCGCTCCATCAGTGGCTCAGGAAGAACCATGTAACTAATACGAATGCCGGGAGCCACAATCTTGGAAAAGGTATTGAGATAGATTACCTTTCCCCGAATATCAATACTGTACAGTGGTTTTACCGGAATTCCGCGGTAACGGTATTCACTGTCATAATCATCTTCGATGATATATCTTCCCTCTTTCTCATTGGCCCAGTTTAACAGCTTTAAACGTTCTTGAATAGGCATAACATATCCTAAAGGGAACTGGTGGGCTGGGGAAATATGGATGATATCCACTCCCTCTTCTTGCAAATGTTCCATAGAAAGCCCATGGTTTTTTACAGGAATCATATAACTTTCCACATCATTATGATCTAATACGGACTTAATACGCATGGAACCTGGATCTTCCACGCCGTATACCCGGTCCCGTCCCAAGAGCTGGATCAGACGATTGTAGAGGTATTCCGTACCTGCACCAATTAATACCTGATCCGGGGAAATATCCATATCCTTAAAGGCCTTAAGATGATTGGCAATGGCCATACGAAGTTCCAACATGCCATTAAAAGGGACGGTTTCTAAGAGGCGTTCCTGGTCGTAACTAAGCGTCTCTCGCAAAAGCTTACTCCAGATACTCATGGGGAAGTCCTTTACGTTATTCTTATTGGATTTTAGGTCCACTTTATAACTTGTTTCATGATATTTCGTATGATATTCTTTTTTTATGGTGTGACTGAGACGATAATCATCGAGGGTACTGATATAGAAGCCACTTTTGGCCTGGGAATAGATATATCCCTCTAAAAGTAGCTGGGAGTACGCATTCTCCACGGTTTTTACGCTGACTCCCAAGTGGGAGGCAAGCATTCTTTTGGATGGGAGTTTTTCTCCCGGTTTTAGTTCCTTCTGGATGATCTGAGTCTTGATTTTACTGTATAACTGGATGTAGAGCGAATCGGCGGATGCTTCATTTAATTCGATGGTAAGCATATCTGACCTCCTAATTTTTCATAAAATTGACAGTTTTGAAGAGGTAAGTTGTATTGAATTCAGTACAAAATTCAGGGGTTATACAACAAAACCGCATGGTTGCTGGAGTTTAGTGTTAGTTGCACTAAACTGACCTCCTTCAAAATAAATATATTGGGTATTTAAAAGATGTCAGTTATCAGTATAATAAAATCATACCAAATAAACAAGAGGTTAAGACAACATTTGCACAGAACTGAGGAACCTGTGAAATGAAAAAGAGTCTTAACACATCACAATATTAATAGCTTGATAAAAGCGGAAAGAGGGTATCATATGGCAAAGAATTATTTTGATTTATCAGGACAGGTTGCATTAGTTACAGGATGCTCCGGAGGACTTGGCGTACAGATGGCCAAGGCACTTGCGAACCAGGGTGCGAAGGTAGTAGCACTGGCAAGACGCAAGGATAAGATTGAGGAAGTTGCAGCACAGATCCATAAGGAATTCGGTGTTGAGACTTATGCGGTACAGTGCGATATTACCGATACGGAAGCCGTAGATCAGGCAGTGGATGAGATCTTAAATAAGTTTGGAAGAATCGATATCGTTATTAACAATGCAGGTACTGGTGCAGTTGCTCCAGCGGAAGATATCACTGATGATCAGTTCGATCATGAGATGAACATCGATTTATTCGGAACCTTCCGTGTAGCTCGTGCAGTTGCAAAGAAGGCAATGATCCCACAGAAGTATGGTCGTGTAATTAACATCGCTTCCATGTATGGTCTTGTAGGTAATAAGATCTGCGGATCCGCTCCATATCATGCAGCGAAGGGTGGCGTGGTTAACCTTACCAGAGCACTGGCAGCAGAATGGGGAAATAAGGGAATTACCGTGAATGCAATTTGCCCAGGTTACTTCTATACTCCATTAACCAAGGAAACTTTGGATAGTGATTTCTTCCAGGCCAATGCAAAGACCATGATCCCAGAAGAGCGCTATGGTAATGAAGGTGAGCTTGACTCCGCAGCAATCTTCCTTGCTTCTCCAGCTTCTTCCTATGTGAACGGAATCATGGTTCCAGTGGACGGTGGATATACCTGTATGTAATAGGTGAGTTCTGAAGGAATGCCCAGTCTTTCAGATCACATAGATGCTTAACAAAACACTATATTATTTTTGTTGCCATAACATGAATAATGGTGGACGCCATGGATGCTTTCTTTAGAAAGTACCCATGGCGTTTTACTTTCTTAACAATGAATTCATTGCAAGAATGTGGAATTCTCGCTATAATAGAACAATGCGTTAGCAAATATGCATGGGAGGAATTTAGACTCATGGCAAAATCAAAATCCAATAAATCCATGGGACCTATGGGAATGGGAGCGCCAAAGCGCGTGGCTCCTAAGGCAGTGCCGCCTCAAAGAATGCCACAGGGCATGGGAGTACCAAAGCACGTGGCTCCAGGAAGTGGTAATGGTCCGATGTTATTAAAGAATGAAGAATTGAATCAAAAACTGGTATCTTACCGGGAAGATAAGGATCCGGAGAAGTTAAAAGATCTTCTTGGAACCATTGTGAAGAGTAATTTCTTAATGCTTGCTGTGTTGAATGACCAAAAAGTTCCAATTCCACTGGCTGTGAATGGAGCGGATGGCAAGAAGATTCTTGCTTTGTATACGGATATGCAGCAGATTGATAAGGAGCGAATTAATAATGTTCCGACCAATGCCATTATTTTACAGACAGCTTTTATTTTTGCTAATAAATTTGTGATGGACTCCAAGGGTGAAATTACCGGAATTGTGATTAATCCATTTACCAGCACCGTATTCCTTCCGGAAAACCTGATTCAGGATCTTTCTAAGAATATTAAGGTGGAGCGAATCATTTCCGTGGAGAATGAAGTGAATCAGAAGATTCCAGAAACAGCCACGGATGCAGAAGTGAATTTACTGGAGCGTCGTCGTTTTGATGATGTGGTATTACCGGATCTTCTCTTTGGAAAAGGGGAAGAGTTCATGGAACAGTTAGTTACAAAGAAGGAAGAATATGTAGATCAGCTTTTTGAACAGGCTTATCAGGATATTCGCAGATATCCATTCCTTCCGGAAGATTATAAGGTAATGGCGATTGACCCAAGTGCCGATGAAACCTTTGTTTCCATCGAAATGCCGGAAGAAGGCAGAAGTGTGGGAGTGAATAGCCAGATCTTTATTATATGGAATAAGGAAACAAAGAAGGGCCGCTTTTTTGGTACCAAGATGGATCAGGGCAATAAGAGCATCCTCATGGAAGCTCTTCCGGACCATAAACTTCGTGTAGTTTCCCCCGCACCGGAATCCGGTACGGAGATGAATACGATCCTAACCCTGGTTAGGGGAGAATAAGGGGATTACTCCTCCCCCTCTTGATGATTATTAGCTGCCTCTGCTGCTGCATCATCCTGTGCAGCCTGGGCAGCTTCTTTGGTATTATATTCTGAATTCTTGCTCTTCACATGGGCCACGCGTTTCGCTTCTTCTGCTAAGTCCTCATCATCCATCCAGCCCATGAGATACCAGGCGGTCTGGTAAAAATTCGTAGAAAGAATCTTCTTCGAAGCCGCATATTCTGAATTCACTAAATCGATCATGGCAGCCAAGTATTCTTCCTTCTGGGAAGCACTAAATGTTTCACCTAAGGCAGTCCATTCGGCTTCATCCGAGTCCACATTATAACGAACATAATCCGTAAGAAAACTCATATTATAAAGCACGGCTTTGTGAATTCCAGGGGAGAAAATATCCCGTCCCATAAAGAGTCTGGAATCATATTCAAAGCCAAAAAGATTTAAGATGGTTGGCAGAATATCCACATTGCTGCAGTACGTATCACTGACGATTGGCTCCTTCATTCCCGCATTGTAGATAATACAGGTGGAGTGATATTGGTCGAAGGGATCCGTCATTTCATAGCCCGCCAAATCATCCCGTCCCTTATCGGAGAGATTGTATGGATAGTGATCCCCCGCAATGACAATGACCGTACGCTCTAACTGCCCCTCTTCTTCTAAGCGCTCCAATAAATATTTCATGGCCCGTTCTAATTCGTACTGACCACACATGTAGCCATAACTTTCATCCCGATAGCCCTCCCCCATGAGTTCCTTCACGGTGGAAATATTCTTATTGTACATATAGTTAGCCGAAGAGTAAGGGCCATGTCCGGAAAATGTCATGTAATAGGCATGGAACTGCTTATCATGGATATAATCATCCACCGTCTGCTCCATGAGCTCCAAATCGGAGGATGGCCAGTCGGAACTAAAGTTAAGTCCATGGGCAAGGAATTTACAATCATAGCCAAGGTTCGGCCAAGAGAGAATCCGGCGATAATATTCTCCGTAGTAATTGTGATAACCACGGCTTTCCACCCCAATTTCCCGGAAGAAATCCCCAAGTCCCAAAGGCATATAACAGGTGGCGGATTGATAGAAACTTCCAATATCCGTACCTCCCTCGGAATGCCTTGAAAAATCCGGCCAGAGACTGGTGTCAAAGGCAAATTCCCCATTGGTGGTGGTATTTTTAAAACTATTATAATAATTATTCAGTACAATGCCGTGGGTGGACATCTCATAAAGCGTTGGAGTCACCACGGGATCCGCAGCATAATTCCAAAAAGCTTCCGCACAAATGTATATCAAGTTGTAACCTTCAAACATCCCCGTATATGCATTGGTTTTAGATGGCTCCCGGCTCTTCAGATAGGCGGCAAGTTCCTTGGAATCCGAATCCGGTGCATTATCCACGAGGAAGGTGAAATTCAGATCTTCTAAAATCTGTGGCTCCACCGTATAGGATGGAGTTTCCTTCGCATCCGTACTGAGATTCGTATTGGTACCATCATTGGTGCTGGCATTGGTGCTGGCATTGGTATTAGCCCCGTCGATAGCGGTATCTTGTCCCTTGTTCATAGTGGAAGGATCTTCCGGGATGATGGCAGGTGGAGTGGAGGTATGGAGGGTTTCTTCCTCTTCATAGAGGGTATCTAAGATGGAAGAATCACTGGCAGTAAGTTCCACCGGATCTGCTACGGAGATGCCCACTAATTCTCCCAGTTCCAGAATATTGGAAGTCATGACACCAATATGGGCGGAAGTGGTATCCGTTCCTGCAAGAGCATTATGAAAGACAGCAGTAGCAGATTGGCGTCCTCCCCCATCAAGTAAGAGGGAAAGTACGCCAAGAAACCATCCGAAACAAGTTAGGGCGATTAATAAGGGACGAAAATCTAAGCTTAAGGTTCGTTCCTTCACAAGACCCAGGAGGGTGCATGCTAAAAGTAAAAAGAAAGGGATTCCCATCACAAGAATTCTTGGAATATGGGAAAGTACCAGGCCAACAATGGTCCAGCCAAAATTCGTAATGGCTTCCGCACCCATTCCAATCATGGTGGTGGAATAGAGGGAACCAAAATTCTTATAATAGATAAATTGAGAAATATAATAAAAGCACAGAGCAAATTCTAAGACTAAAGGAATGATATGATTCTTCCAGCCTTTCCAATAGCCACAAAAAAAGGTTAAGAACAAGGACTGTGCTGGCACAAAACCAAGGAAATAAAGACAGCTTTTTGTAATTCCACTTGGCATGGCCGTACGAAGGGAAAGCTCTAAGTAGATAATGGTAGCTGAAAAAAGCAGCATATAATAGCAAATATTTTTAATATTTTGTTTGATTGACATAATAATCCTCAGGAGGTATGAACTTAACGATAGTGTAACCTATTACATAAAATTTACATGAGGATAATATACTCCGTTACAAGGAAAAATGCAAAGTAGAGGATGAATTTCAGGGAATTCATATTGCGAAAGAGAAGTTATCAATACTATAATAAATCCTATGTGGAATGTGATATGGCGGAAGGAGTAAAATATGCCGGTTTTTGATTTTAAAAATGTGTCCAATGAAAAGAAGGATCCGGTATGTACCTATCAGGTACAGTATTCGGATGAACATAGCTCCAGTATGGAGTCCCCAATCCTTGTGATTGATAATCGTAAGAAGGAATGGGAATATCACACGGAAGGAATGTTTACGAATTTTAATCGTCGCTCTGCTTTTGAATTTAAAGTGGGGGGAGAGACTGTGGAAGCGGATATTCTTTCCATTGATTCCAGATTTGTCAGCCTGATTCGTTGGCTGGGGGAGAATCGTGTCAATGTGCGTCTTTCCGGAAAGAATACTACGGAAGGATATGTGGTATTAAAGGTGCGTGAAATGGCCTTTGGCGGGGGGAATAAACTTTCTGCACAGGATGGCTTTTTACAGTTCATGATTGGCAGATTACTGGAAAGTAATGCGGTATCCGAAGAAGTGTTAGAAGAGGAAGAGTTAGAAAAGCAGGAACTTGGAGATGCGATGCGTCTTACCAGCGTTCAGAGTATTACGGATTTCTTAAAATGTGCCGGAAAGACCCTGCCGGAAAATATTCATATCTGGGCCGGTAGAAATTTAAATGTGGTACATTCTCAGGAAGTTACTCAGGAAGAGCGCCGTCATGCGCAAAGAGCCCTGTCCATCATGTTAAATATTCAGTGGAAGAATGATTATTTCGAATCCATTGATCCGGTGGAAGCCAGAAGGATTTTAGATGAGGAATTATATGGTTTGGAATCCGTAAAGCAGCGTATTATTGAAACCATTATTCAGATTAATCGAACCCATACCCTTCCTGCCTATGGTCTGTTATTATGCGGCCCTGCAGGAACGGGAAAGAGTCAGGTAGCTTATGCGGTGGCCAGAATTTTAAAGCTTCCTTGGAGTACGTTAGATATGAGTTCCATCCATGATCCGGAGCAGTTAACAGGTAGCTCCAGAGTATATGCGAATGCGAAACCTGGAATTATTATGGAAGCATTTGCAATGGCGGGTACTTCCAATTTGGTATTTATTATCAATGAGCTGGACAAGGCCAATGATGGCAAGGGACATGGAAATCCTGCGGATGTGCTTCTTACCTTATTGGATAATCTTGGTTTTACGGATAATTATATGGAATGTACGATTCCAACCACGGGTGTGTATCCAATCGCAACGGCCAATGATAAGAGCCGCATCAGTGCGCCATTAATGTCCCGTTTTGCAGTGATTGATATTCCGGATTATACCGCCGAGGAGAAGAAGGTAATCTTTCAGGAATTTGCTCTGCCAAAGATTTTAAAGCGTATGGGCATGACTCCGGACGAGTGTCAGGTAACGGAGGATGGTTTAGAAGAATTAGTAAAGATCTATACTTCCACCACCGGTGTGCGTGATATTGAGCAGGCAGCAGAGCATCTGGCAGCCAATGCGCTCTACCAGATTGAAGTGAACCATGTAAAGCAGGTGACATTTGATGCTGCGGCGATTCGAAAGTTGGAACACTAATGCGTGAAGCGAAATTACAAGGAAATCTTACCCAGGGAAGTCTTCTTCGCAATCTGATGCGTTTTTCCATTCCCTATTTGATTGCATGTTTTCTCCAGACCTTCTATGGTCTGGCAGATCTTTATATCATTGGACAGTTTCATGGAGCCTCTTCCATTACGGCAGTATCCGTGGGAAGTCAGGTAACACATATGCTGACAGTGGTCATTGTGGGCCTTGCCATGGGTGGCACGGTGACCATTAGTCGGGCTATTGGTGCGGGGGATCAAAAAAGGGCGGGATGCTATATTGCCCATGTAATACTTTGTTCCCTGGCGCTTGCCATAGTGCTTACCCTGGGATTGTGTCTTGGAACGGATGGGATTATTCGGCTTCTTTCCACCCCGAAAGAGGCTTTGGAAGAAACGAGAGAGTATCTTACCATCTGTTTTCTTGGAACCATCTTTATTACAGCATATAACTGTATTAGTAGTATTTTCCGTGGTCTTGGGGATTCGAAACGCCCCATGTTTTTTGTGGCCATTGCCGGAGTGCTTAATATTGTCTTAGATTATTATTTTATTGGAATCTGTGGATTTGGTGCCCGGGGCGCGGCTCTTGGTACGGTGATTTCCCAGGCCTTTAGCGTGCTTATTTCCGGTGTGGTACTGTTTCGGATGCGAAAGGGACTAGGTCTTTTTCGAAGTGCTTTTTTATGGAATGCTTCTTATGGGAAGGAAATTCTGATGATCGGTGGTCCCATTGCGCTACAGGATAGTTTTATTCAGATTTCTTTTTTGATCATTACCGCCATTGCGAATGGTAGGGGTGTGGATACGGCAGCAGCAGTGGGAATTGTGGAGAAGGTGATTGGATTTGCCTTCTTAGTGCCATCCGCCATGCTTTCTTCCGTGTCCGCGATTGCGGCTCAGAATGCGGGAGCAAGTCACCATGACCGGGCTAGAAAGGTGCTTTATTATGGCATTGCCATCTGCCTTGGATATGGACTGGTGATTTCCATCATTTGCCAAGGGTTTTCTGCCCAAGTGCTGGAACTCTTTGCTAAGACCGAACCCCGGGTAATCACTTTAGGAAGTCAGTATCTGCGGGCCTATATCTGGGATTGCATGTTTGCGGGAGTGCATTTTTGTTTTAGTGGATATTTTACAGCGTATGGGAAATCTTGGATTTCCTTTGTCCACAACATGATCTCCATTGTGATTGCAAGAATTCCTCTTGCGTACGGGGCAAGTATTCTCTTTCCTGGGAATCTTTTTCCCATGGGTTGTGCAGCACCCATTGGGTCCATCGTTTCTTCAGGAATCTGCATTGTTGCCTTTCTGGTCTTTTTTAAGAACCAGAAGGGAAAATCTCTTGAATAAAGATGACAATTCTGCAATAATTAAATTTGGTGACTTATTTGCAAGAAATGCAAGATAAGTAGGATATTATGTGAAAATGTTTATGGAGGACCAAGCATGGAGAAATTATCTCTCGCCAAGGAATTGGCAAACAACACTTATCCAGGACGCGGTATTGTGATCGGACGTTCTGAGGATGGAAGCAAGGCAGTAACTGCTTATTTCATCATGGGCCGTTCTAGCAACAGCCGTAATCGTGTCTTTGTGGAAGAAGGGGAAGGAATTCGTACGGAAGCATTCGACCCTAGTAAGTTAGAGGATCCAAGTTTGATCATCTATGCACCAGTTCGTGTTCTTGGAAAGGATACCATTGTAACCAATGGTGATCAGACAGATACGATCTATGATGGAATGAGTAAGGGATTAACATTTGAACAGTCCCTTCGTATTCGTCAGTATGAACCGGACGGTCCTAATTATACTCCTAGAATTTCAGGTATTATGCATGTGGAAAATGGGGAATATGATTATTCCATGTCCATCTTAAAGAGCAACAATGGTAATCCGGATGGAAATAATCGTTATACCTTCTCCTATGATCATCCAGTAGCAGGGGAAGGCCGTTTCATTCATACCTATGCCCGCAATGAGAATCCTCTTCCAAGTTTTGAGGGTGAGCCTAAGTGGGTGGAACTTTCCGGTGATATTGATACCTTTACCAAGATGGTTTGGGAGAATTTAAACGAGGAGAATAAGGTTTCTTTATTCGTTCGTTATATTGATATTGCAACCGGTACCTATGAGACCAGAATTATGAACAAGAATCAGTAATCGTAAGCATCAATCGGTAATTATGAGTACGAATTGGTAAATATAAGTAGAATCAGTAAGTATATGTATGTGGAGGAATAAAATGAACGAGATTCAGTTAAAGTATGGCTGTAACCCTAATCAGAAGCCATCCCGTATTTTTATGGAAGATGGTAGCGAACTTCCTGTTACTGTATTAAACGGTAAGCCAGGTTATATTAATTTCTTAGATGCCTTCAATGGCTGGCAGTTAGTGAAGGAGTTAAAGGAGGCCACCGGTCTTCCTGCTGCAACTTCCTTCAAGCATGTCTCTCCAGCAGGTGCTGCAGTAGGTCTTCCTTTGGATGATACTTTGGCAAAGATTTACTGGGTGGATGATCTTGGTAAGTTAAGCCCATTAGCAAGTGCTTATGCAAGAGCCAGAGGTGCGGATCGTATGTCTTCCTTTGGTGATTTCATTGCCTTAAGTGATACCTGTGATGTGGATACTGCAAAGCTTATCAAGAGAGAAGTTTCCGATGGTGTGATTGCTCCAGGATATGAGCCGGAAGCATTAGCAATCTTAAAGGAAAAGAAGAAGGGAAATTACAATGTCATTCAGATTGATCCTTCTTATCAGCCAGCAGCCATTGAGCGTAAGCAGGTTTATGGAATTACCTTTGAGCAGGGTAGAAATGAATTAGATATTAACGGAGAGCTTCTTTCCAATATCGTTACCAAGAATCAGGAGATTCCTGAAAGTGCATTAATCGATATGAAGATCGCATTGATCACCTTAAAGTATACCCAGTCCAATTCCGTATGTTATGTGAAGGGTGGACAGGCAATCGGTATCGGTGCCGGACAGCAGTCCCGTATCCACTGTACCAGACTTGCAGGATCCAAGGCAGATAACTGGTATCTTCGTCAGTCCCCACAGGTTCTTGGCCTTCAGTTCGTGGATGGTCTTGGCCGTGCAGATCGTGATAATACCATTGATGTATATATGGGAGATGAGTACGAAGATGTTCTTCGTGAAGGCGAGTGGCAGAAGCGCTTCAAGGTAAAGCCGGAAGTATTTACCAGAGAAGCAAAGCGTGCCTGGTTGGATGGTAATAAGGATGTGATCTGTGGTTCCGATGCATTCTTCCCATTCTCTGATAATATTGAGCGTTGCCATAAGAGTGGTGTGAAGTACATCGCTCAGCCAGGCGGATCCGTTCGTGATGATCTTGTCATCGAAGCTGCGGATAAGTATGATATGGTAATGGCATTTACCGGAATTCGTTTATTCCATCACTAAGATCGGAAATATTGTGGGAACATAGAAGTTTCTTAACCTATGAAAAAATTACGAGACGACCTAGGTCGTCTCGTTTTTTTACTCAGTCGGAGAAAATGATCCTTATTTTTTCTTGGTTACATTGAAGAATTCCTTCATGGCGCTGTCCCGGATTACCTTGGAGGCAGTGCGCAGAAGTTCTTTGAAGCTTTCCTTGGAGGAGTCATCGGAACTGGACATGGTTTTAAGAACACGTTCTAAGATATTAAAACTATTCTGTACCTTGGCAATGCCCTTAGGCTGCTCCCCGATGTTTTCTGCCGGCATTCCAAACTCTTGTGTACCAGTGGCTTCGAGGGTGGCAAATAAGTCATGAATGAAAATCTTTCGTTGTTCATCATCCTGATTCACTAACCACTCATCAATAATGGTATTGATGGTGGTAGCTCCCGGATCGTAGGAATCTGCGGTTACAAAATGATCCCGTTCCACACACCAACTGGCTCCTGCATGTTGCTTGGCGCCGGAAAGGGTACTTTTTACAATTTCGTTGGCAGGAGTATCATAGAAGATATTTCCGATCACACTATATTCCGGACCGATGCGATAAATCTTCTCTGCAATATCGGAAAATAGGTCCGGTGCAATAATATCCGGACTAAAGCCGGGGCCATCATTACTATATACTCGAAGAATGCGATTTTGGTATCGCTTTCCCACCATGGCTGCGGCATATACAGCTAAGTTACCACCCTTGGAGTGGCCACCCACGTAGAATTTTCCACGATATTTTTTCATCATGGCCTCTAAGTAAGATGCAGCCATCTTCTGGGCTTCCACAATCTGAAAACTTAAGTAAAAATCTTCCTTCCATCCGGTTAGGGTAAAATCCGTTCCCCGAAAAGCCACATAGTGGACATTGCCCGGAAGATGGAAGCACATGGCTGCAAATTGCAGATTCTTTTCCTTATCCATACAGTCCGTATAGTCGGAGAGGAGGAGATCCTTAAACCTTGCAGTCTTAGCAGCTTCTACAAAGGCTTCGGAATAAAAATCATCATAATAGCTATGCTCATGGGTGGTATACCGGTCATAGGCGTCGCGAATGGTGAGTTCGTCCGTAGATGCTAGGAGTCTTTGGGTAGGGTAGGCTAAAAGACAGAAAATCAGATTATCCACTTCATTAAAAGGGCGTTCTTTGAAGGTTAAATCTCCACGCCATCTTAGATATCCAATGGTTGTTTCCATAAGTAATTCCCCCCATTCCATATCGGTATGATTGATTTGCTATCTAGATTAGCATTATTTTAAGAAAAATTGATGGATTTCTCAAGAAAAATATGATTTGCTAGCGGACCTGTGTTAGAATTTCAAGAAGAAGTAGAAAGGAAGAGGGCATCATGGAATTAAAAGTAATCGCCTATATTGAAACGGACTTTCCGGAAAAGTTTGGAATTCCGCGACAGAGCAGTATTGTGAAGGAGTTACAGGGACGTATTGTCTTTGAACCGGAATATCGCACCATGGATGCCATCAAGGGACTAGAAGGCTTTAATTATCTGTGGTTATTATGGGAATTTGAAATCCCAAAACGCCAGGGATGGTCAGCAACTGTGAAGCCCCCAAGACTTGGAGGAAATACCCATATGGGTGTATTTGCCACCAGATCCCCATTTCGCCCCAATCCCATTGGGCTTTCTTCCGTGAAATTAGAAAGGATTGAAGAAACCCCAAAAGGACCGGTATTATATGTATCCGGTGTGGATTTACGAGATCATACACCGATTTTTGATATTAAACCCTATATTCCCTACTCGGATCTTCATGAAGATGCCTCCTATGGATTTACCAAGGAGGTTAAGGACTACTCTTTAACGGTGGAATGTGAGGAGAAGTTTTTATCCCTCTTTCCAGAAGAAAAGCGCCAAACCCTTCTCCATGTATTAGCCCAGGATCCGCGGCCTTCCTATCAGGAGGATCCCACAAGACAGTATGGAGTGGCCTTTGCCGGATGGGATGTGCACTTTTTCGTGCGGGAGGGTGTACTTACCGTAACGGAAGTGGTACCATATCAAGGTCCTGTGAAGAAATCCTAGCATATTTTCCAGGGTAGAATCACAGAATCAAAGGAAGATAACACAGAATCCAAGGAACACAAGGAAACAGGAACCTGGGAAAATGGGATTCTAACAGGATAGAATGAATTGACACAACAAGGATGATAAAGAAGGGATTTAGTAATACGATGAAAGAAAATCATTCCTTCATAGAATTAAAGAGCCGCTATTATGGCTGCCTCTTAGGTGCTGCCATTGCAGATACCTGTGGGTATACCATGGAACAGTGGCATTATTATAGAGAATATGGAGAATTTCCGGAAAAGTTTATGGATGATATTCCGGAGGATTTTTTAACCAATGGAGTGCAGAGTCCCCATATTGATGAGCGAACGGGGATGTTAATGCTCTCGGATGATACCCAGATGGCGCTCTTTACCATGGATGGACTGGAGTGGGCCTACATTCGCATGGCTCATAGAGAGATTGGAACTTATGCTGCTTCCGGAGGCTATATGAGCCTGCTTCGTTGGTATTATACCCAGACGGGAGTGCTTGCGGATGAGTATTTGATTCATAAGCATGAACATGAGCCAGTGGCTCTTGAAACCATTGGTGTGAAGACCATCTTAAATTATGAGGAATTATATTCCCCAAGAAATCCAAGCGAACAGATGCTTTCGGCCTTGTCCACCATGATGATGGGAACCATGCAGGAACCATTAAATGATTATAATGATTCCAGCGCCCTAACGAGAGTGGCACCGGTGGGATTTTTCCTGCATGCAACTCCGGAAGTGGCATTTGAAGTGGCTGCAAGTCTTGCTGCCACCACCCATGGGAATCCATCCGCATATTTAGCGGCAGGATGCTATGCCTATATGATCGCTCAGGTATGCAATGGAGTGGATTTGGATCAGGCAGGATATCAGGCTTTAGGTTGCCTGAATCAATATAATTATATCGAAGGGGTACAGGAAGCACTTCAGTACGCCCTTCATATGGCGGAGTGTAATGTTCCACCGGAGTCGGCTCTGGCAGAATTAAATCCCAATGAGTATCATCCGGAAGCCGGCATTCAGGGGGCGGAAAAGATCCTTGCCACTGGCGTGTACTGTGCTTTAATGGGGGAGGATTATGCCAAAGCCATGGCTCTTTCTGCGAATTGCCGAGGAATGTCCAGTTCCATTGCCTTTGTTACAGGAAGCTTTGTGGGAGCATTACTGGGAGATGGTTGCATTCCTGAAGGATGGTCGGATCATCTGGAATTAAAAGAGATGCTTCTTACTTGGGCGGACCACTTGTATCGCCTGAAGGAAGTGTAGAACGAAATGTACGTAAAGGAAGTGGAATCATGAAGGTTGTAGTACCTCAAATATTTGATGAATTTCATTGTATAGGAACGGATTGCCCGGACACCTGCTGTGTGGGCTGGTTAATTGAGATTGATGATGCTTCCTATGAACGTTTTATGAAGTTAGAAGGGGAGTTTGGCGAGCATGTGCGAAAGAACATCGTGGAGCGGGAGGATGGACATTTCTTTGCTCTGGATGAAGAGGGGAAATGTTGCTTCTTAAATAAGGACCACCTCTGCGAGATGGTGATTCAATATGGGGATAAGATGCTTTGTTCCCTCTGCGATAACTATCCAAGAATCGGTAATGAATATGGAAGCTTGCGGGAAATGGGGCTTTCCCTCTCCTGTCCGGAAGTTTCCCGTCTGTTATTCTCTTCTTCAAGACGAATCCTTTTTGGAGAATGGAATACCTTGGAGAAGGATAAAACTCCGGATTATACCAAGGACCCCATCTTTATGACCTTAATGGATCTTCGAGATGAACTTTTTGGCATCATGCAGGATCGTAGGAGAACCATCTGCGAGAGATTGTGCCTGTATCTAATTCTTGCGTCCCAGTTACAGGAAATCTTAGATGCTTCTGCGGATGGGGAAGAACGTGCCAAAACCATGGAACGGATGGAAGCGCTGGAACTTCGCTATCAGGATGAGAATTACATAAAGAGTCTGTTAGACAGTCGTTTTAAAAAAGGGGAGACATCCGAAAAAGATGATATCACAGTACTTCTAGATTGCTTTGATGAGCTGGAGATTATTAATCCCACATGGCGAAAGATGCATGAAACATTGGCATCAAGAATCCGTAGTATGACGAAGGAAGAATTGCAAGAAATGGCTACAGCCTTTGGTCAGGCGCAAAATGCGCGGGCCTATGAATATGAGCATCTTTTGGTATATTATATCTTCCGGTATTTCTTAAAGATGATCTTCGATGGAGATATCTATTCCAAAGCGGCGATGGTGGCTGCAACCATTCTCTATACATATCTAAGTGGCGCCCTGACTTACAAGGAGAAGGGCGAATTTACCTTGGAGGACCAGATTAAACTCCAGTACCTCTACTCCAAGGAAGTGGAGCACTCCGAGGAGAATATGGCAGTACTTTCTCAGGATTTCTGGGAGGTGGACTGCTTTGACGTGGTATCTTTGGTGCGGGATGTAACCTCGCTAATCTGCTTGTGATTATTACGATTCTTTCGATATTGCAGTGGTGTCATCCCAAAGGCGTGACGGAAACTATTGGTCATATTGCCCGGATAGGAGAAGCCATTCTCTAAGGCAATTTCCGTGATGGATTTGTCCGTGGTAATGAGAGAATCCTGCACATGTTTTAGGCGAATCGTGGTTAAATACTCGGAGAATGGATTGCCCAGCTGATTTTGGAACACTCTGGAAAAATAAGAGATGGAATATCCGGAAATCGCTGCAACATCCTCAATCTTAATAGGCTTCATATAATTGGCTTCAATAAAGTACACCGCTTCCATAATTGGCTGGGAGAGGCTGGTGGTATGAATGCTTCCAAGTTCCTCGGAATGGGCCTTCTCATAGATAATGAGAAGAATCGTATAGAGGAGATTCTGCAATTTATATTCCACATAATCCTGGGTCATGTCCCTATTCTTGGTAGGGTCCGTGGCCTTTTTTTCTTCATTTTCTGAAAATTCCATATAGATCTGATACATATCTTCGGCAATATGGAAGACGCGGTTGCGTGTTTCCTCGTCAAATGTTTTTGGTGGATATTGGCAGATGCGGTCCAATATCTGGGTTCCCAAGCGGTCCGTAAAAGGTTTTAAAAATTCCGGAGTGACCTTCACTAAGTAGTTCTCATAGATGGAATCGGAAGCTGCCAGAGCCTTGTGGTACTGGAATGGTGCCAGGACATTCACATATCCCGCATGGAGATTGTAGGTCATGGTTGGTGTAACGATTCTTCGATCCCCACTAATAATAAAGGATAGTTCGTAGTGATCGGAAGCCGCTTCCATGGATGGCATGCTATACTCGCCAGAGCGCAGGCGATGCACGATGTGGATCTGTTTTCCCTGTGGTAGTGGTAAAGCCATAATATTTCCCCCTTTATGACATCTAAACATAAAAAAAATAAAAATATAAACATTTCTTTATAAGAAAAGTATGCTTATATGTACTAATATATACCCAAGATGATAGAAAATAAAGTCTTTTTTAGGAAAAGTAGGCGATGGGGTAATGAATACGAATAAATCCAAAAAAATTGATATGACCCGTGGACCAATCATGCGAAACGTCTTCCTTTTTGCCATTCCAATTGTCATCGGGAATATCCTCCAGCAGTTATATACCACGGTGGATACCTTAGTCATTGGAAATTTTGGAGGATCCACTTCCCTTGCAGCTGTGGGAACCAGTTCTCAGCCGGTGGAAGTTTTATTATGCGTCTTTCTTGGAATCGGAACGGGAGTATCCATTCTGATTTCCCAATATGCGGGAGCTCAGAATGAAGAGAAGATTAAAGATACTGCGGCAACAGCAATTTCCTTTGTTTTCCTGTGTGGTATCCCAGTTACCGTCCTTGGATGGATCTACGCTCCATATATTTTGGAATTCATGGGTGTTCCGGAGGATACTTGGACTGCAGCTTTGTATTATACCAGATTTGTATTCTTAGGAACTCTTGGTAACATTGGTTACAACATGAATGCAGGAATCCTTCGAGGCTTGGGGGATAGCAAAGCTTCCCTATGGTTTTTGGTGGTGGCCTGCATCACAAATATTATTTTAGATATATACCTGGTAGCAGGACTTCGGATGGACGTTGTGGGTGCAGCGATTGCAACCAGCGTAGCCATGTTTGTTTCCTGGATCACCAGTATCCTGTATATTCGGAAAAAATTTCCAGAACTCTCCTTTACCTTTTTGCCTCGCAGGATCGTGGGAGAAGAAATGAGTCGAATTATTCGTATTGGTCTGCCGATTGGCCTGAATAATTCCCTCTTCTCCTTCGGTCATGTGGCATTACAGACCATGGTCAATGCCCAGGGTTCCACCTTCATGGCGGGGCACTCGGTGGCAGGAAGAATTACCGGATTGTCCAATATTGCCATTACAGGAATGTCCTCTGCTGCAACAACATTTGCAGGACAGAACTTCGGTGCGAAGAATTACCGTCGTTTAAAGGAAGGACATCTTCGAATTCCTTTGGTTTCAGGGTTGATAACATTGGCATTCGGATTATTCTTTATCAATATTCGAATGCCAATCCTCCGTTTCTTCAACAAGGAGGACATGGTTTTGATGTATGCCAGCCGCTATGTAGTGGTTACCTTAATGGGACAGTGGATGTATGCCGTATTTAACGGCGTTAGCTGTATCATTCAGGGAACGGGGCGTGTGAAATACACCACCATCATTAATCTGATGATGCTGTGGGTGGTACGTGTTCCAGTGGCTTACTTAATCACTCAGTATTATGATGGAACTTGGGTAATGCTTTGCTTCCCAGCTTCCTTCTTCTTCGGAATGATGTGTATGCTAGCATATTATGTGTTCTCCAAGCGCTGGCACGAATTAATGGCCCTGGCTCGGGAAGAGGAGAAGAGCATACAGCAGGCGGATGTGGAATTAAAGTATATGTAAATGAAAGTATATGTAACCCCGTGCCGAGTTTTGCAGGGGATGAAGGAAAATGGATGTAACATATGAAATGATTTTATCAATGGGAGGTTTATATGAAGATTTTTCTTGAGAAACTTTATCGTTATGATCGAGTGGAAGAGCCACTGCAGGTAGCGATTCCATTTGCCAAGGGGGAATTAAAGGACATTAACGCATTGGCGGTATTAGAGGATGGAAAGAGTCTTCCCCTCCAGACCAAGGTGACCTCTTCTTATGAGGATGGATCCGTTCGTTATGCCTTCGTTCGTTTCCTTGCCAATCTTCCCGGAAATAAGGGAAAGACCTTGGATGCTGTGTGGGATGGAGGTTCTTATGAGGCATTCTATCCTTCGAAATTTCAGATTGAGGTGAAGGAAACTCAGGATGGACTTACGATTTGCAATGGAGCAAGTGAAGTGGTGTTAAAAAATCATGGCACCCATCTGATGGAAAGCTATACCCAGGGAGAGATTTCCTATGGAGCAGAGCAGTTTGTAGGTCCTTGTCTTCGTGCGGATGATTGCGATTATACCACCACTTATGGTACCTGGAAGGTGATTGAGCGTGGTGATTTAGTAACCGTTGTGGAAAATCAGGGTAGTTTACAGGGCAAAAGAGCTTTGGAATTTGTGGCAAATATTAAGGTATATGCCAATAAGCCTTGGATGGATGTAGCAATTCGTCTTGTAAATACTTCTGCAAGTGACCTTCATGTACAGTCCTGGACCTTCTCCATCCTGGACAAGGATCAGAAGATGGAAGATTTCAAGGTTCCAGCCATTGCATTAACTCCGGAAGGAAAGCCGGCAGCAGAATATATTTCTTCCAAGGCGGACTCCACCGGATGTGGGGATATTGCCCTGGATAATTCGAAGAATCCTGGTCCATATTTTATGACCAATGGTATTAAGGAACTTCCAATCCTTGAAGAAAAGTTTGATTTTTCTAAGGGGGATCACCGCAATACCGTAGCTCATTCCAATTATAAGACCACCTTCACCATGGGTGTGAACTTGCCGGTAACGGATGTGGTTACTGCCCAGATGTTAGTGGGAGAGGCCAATGAGCATTTTGGTGAAGTCTTCTATGGTACCTTCTTTACGGATCATACCACGAAGAACGGTGGTGTGTGTGCCACGGTATTCCAGGCACAGCAGAACTTCCCGAAGGCTGTGGCTGCGGATAATGCAGGTTCCTATGTGATGTTGGTCCCAGAGAATGTGGGCAATGTGACCATGGCTTCCGGAATGGCAAGAGAACAACGGTTCTTACTGCACTTCCATGATGCTAAGGAATCCATGAAAGAAATCGACAATCGTAGTTTAATATATCAGATGCCGGATACACCGGTATTGGATCCTGAAACATTTGCACATGCACAGGTAATGCAGAATATCTTTGTACCTGCAGAGCAGCGTGTGGATGATTGGGAAATCGGTTTGGTATCTAGAGCCGATGGTCATGGTAGAGCTTATGGCATGCTAAACTGGGGTGATTTCCCAGATCCAGGCTATACTTCCCAGGGCCGTGGTAAGGGCCGTCCGGTATGGACCAATAATGAATATGATTATCCTCATTCCATGTATATGATGTTTGCAAGAACTGGTATCCGAAGATTTTTGGATTATGCCACGGTTGCAGTATCCCATTGGATGGATGTGGATGTATGTCACTATAGCGAAAATCCACTTTACCTTGGAGGACAGTGGGAGCACACCATGGGTCATTGTAAGGATGGTGTTATGGTATGTAGCCATCAGTGGGTGGAAGGTCTGATTGACTGCTATCACTTTACTGGCAATGAGCGGGCATTGAATACCGCCATTGGAATTGGCGAGAATATCCTTCGTCTTCTGGAAACTCCAATGTATCAGGTGAGTGGTGAGAGTAATGCCAGAGAAACCGGCTGGGCTCTTCGTACTTTAGTAGCTCTCTATGCGGAGACCGGAGAAGAGCGTTGGGTGAAGAAATGTCGCTGGATCATCGGACACTTCAAGGAGTGGCAGGAAGAATACGGCGAGTGGGTGGCTCCATATACGGATAATACCACCATTCGTGTTGGATTTATGATTTCTGTTGCGGTAGGAAGTCTGATGCGCTACTATCGAATCTTTAAGGAAGAGGACGTGAAGGAATTAATCCTAAGCGCCATCGATGATTTGGTAGAAAATTGTACTCTTCCAACTGGAATTTTCTATTACAAGGAACTTCCAAGTCTTCAGAGAAATGGTAATAACACCCTGTTATTAGAGTCCATGGCCATTGGTTATGAACTCACAGGGGATAAGAAATATTTGGAGTGTGGTTATAAGACCTTCACTCGTGAGATCAAAGAAGTAGGAAATAGTATGAGCAAGAAGATTGTGGAAGACGCAGTTTTAGTTGGTAACAATGGTACCAAGAATTTTGCTCAGTGCTTTATTCCATTAAGCTTCTTCTACAAGAGCTTATTAGATGCTGGTATGTTGGCTAAGAACGAATAAAAGTCTAGTCAATGTTCCTCATTTAATATATTCCCCGTTATAATCCTAAATAGCAATGCCCATCGCGTGACACTTCCCCGTTTTTCGTGTCCACGATGGGCATTGTTATTTTTTACATTTGCTTGTTATAAAAATTTATGATGGATTGAATCTAGGGGAGTGTTAGTCCCTCCAAGGATTCAGATGGGGGTCAAAATGAAGTGGGGTACACCCTAAGACCTGTTCCTTGGTATAGTACTTGGCTTCTTCATCCGTTAAGGTGGTTACATAGGAAGCTCTCGTACGATGTTCCGGATCTGCTCCCGGACCATAGTTTTGATATTCTGCATAAAGCACCGTATCATGGGATTCTGGCTTGTTCCAGTCAAAGAATCCTTCCGGATGAATATGTTCTCCTAATTCGCAGTGCAGGAGTACGGTTTTGGCATCGATTCGCCATGGACGACCAAGATATACCGTATGTTTTGGACAGTCCGAGGTAAAGCGGCAATGGGAGAAGACATAGCCATATTTTTCTCCCGCATAGGTGGAGGCAGCAGTTACATAGCCATTAATTTCCTTATTACGATTTAAGGAATGAATCTCACAATTCTCAAAATAAGCCATGGCACTACCAAAGATAAAGTCCACTTCTCCTTCAATATAGCAGTCGGTATAGCACTGGTGTCCCACCACTTTTGGATAATGCTCGGTAGGACCAATAAAACCACCCGGTTTTGCTTCCTTAAATGGAAGAGGACCGGTAAATAGAGTATCCTGATGTCCAAGAATACGGCAATGTTCGAAAGTCAGATCCTCTCCTTCCGCATAGACGGCAATGGCCTGTCCCACTTCGGTTCCAAATCCTGCCGTATTTTCCACCGTAAGATTCTTACAGTGAATATGGGAAGCGATTAAAAGGAGGGTGGAGGTACGGAAGGTGCCTCGCTTTTCTCCATTAGGAAGGATATCATTGGCATAATCCCCCCAGGAAATCACTACTTGGCTTGGATCATCGGTCAATCCTGTGATGGTTAAATCGTCTTTTAACACAGTGACATGTTCTTTGTAAATACCGGGTTTGATCTGAATTTCCCGGGTGCTTTGTTCATTATTTCGTTCTACGGCTTCAATGGCCTCCTGGAGGGAGGTATAATCGCCGCTTCCATCAAGGGCAACAGTAATCATAGAATACCACCTTTCTACTTCGGTTATAAAAAATCATAGCATAAGTTTTGTAGTGACTGCAAGGCTTATCTATGATATAATAAGGTGTTATTTTAGGAGTTCCATACACATTTGTATGGATTCAATGAGGGAAACAGAGTGTAACCAAGGTTATGGATGTGAATTAGGGGTAGAGAATATGATTATTACAGAGTATTGCCAGGGTTTTTCTTTAAGAAATATGGTGGAAAGTACTGCGACGCTGGATTCTGAATTTACTGTAGTAACGGCGGACAAGTTTTTTTACGAATATTTGGGAAGTAATAGTGAGATTCCATTTCATCTTCTGATTTTAGAGGAGGATCGACCTTCTTTTATGGAGGCTGTGTCAAAGCTTTCAGAAGGTCCACAACATTTGCTTTTACGCATGATGGATCCGAAGGAAGGATATCGTTATTATAAAGTGCGCATTGCCACCAGTCCGAGAAAATTAAAAGAGACTCCTTGTATTGATGTGGTAATTTACGATATCTATGCCATGGAGGGCCGTTATCCGGAACTTCAGTATAATGTGCGGAAGTACCGCCGTTATATGGCAGAATTGGATCAATATTATTTTGAATATGATTGTAAGACCAGGATCTTTAAGATCTTTACCTATGCCAATGATAAGGCCAACATGATTTTGGTGACTCCGATTGATGAATTTGCCAAGATGATGAATGAGCAGTATCTGAAGGAGGAGAAGTCCAAGAGACAGTTTTTAACCTTCATGGATTATCTTGAGGATGGAGTGGATAATTTTAGAGTATTATTCTCCACCACCTTATTATCCAAGGCGGGGCGTGTGGACATTTTAGCCTTCCAGGGTTCCACCTTCTATTTCATGGATGAGAAGCGTCTGGTAATCGGTACCATGACTTCCATGAATCGGAATAAGGTGGAGAATGCCTACTATCAGACGGATGCGGCTAAGGACTCCGCTACGGGCCTGTTTAACAAGAAGGCCATGATTGAGTATTGCAAGGACCGTCTGAAGTTAAAGGAATGCAGGGAAATGGCCATGATCATCGTGGATATCGATAATTTCAAGCATTATAATGATACCTATGGTCATCTCTTTGGTGATGAGATTATTAATAAGATTGTTGCTATTATGAAGAGTGTGGTTGGCGCCGGCGGCGTGGTTGGCCGTTTCGGTGGCGATGAATTCATCATTGTGTTAGAAAATTATAAGGACCTTGAAGAAGTTCAACGGATTATCCATACCATCATGAATCATATGAAATATGCCTATAAGGGCATTAAGGATGAGATTGATCTGACCGCATCCATCGGTGTTTCCCTTTATCCACAGGTGGCTGACTCTTACGAGGATCTTTTTGCCAAGGCGGATAAGGCCCTCTATATTGTGAAGCAGAATGGAAAGAATAATTGTCTTTTCTATGATCCAAAACTTCATGAGAAGGTGGATGTGGCAGAGGCCGTACTGCGTCATAGAAAGCTTGCCTCCGTATTGTCCGATGTGGTGATCGATTCCGTCATGTTATTGCACGAGGGTGGCGCTTCTGCCATTCCCGGAGTATTAAAGAATATTTGTGAAGTCACGGAAATTTCCGGTATTCATATCTATACCGGGGAAGAATTACGTCGGGATTATTCGGAAGGTAATTTTGAAATTTCCTTCGACTCCGCCTATGACTTTGCAAATGAGTCGTATTTTAAACAATTTAACGAGAATCATCTGTTTAAGATTCGCAATATTGAAGAGATCGAGCGGCCTTATGCAGCACTGTATGATGCCTGTGTGCGAAGTGATGTACAGGCCATGTTCCAGCATGTAACCTATCGGGGAGAAAAGCCGGTGGTGTTTATCTCCTATGATGTATTTAATCATGCATATTCCTGGAGTGAAGGCGAGGAGAACTTATTCCATATGCTCTCTCGAATGCTTGCTCGGGTATTAATGGATAGTGCCAGAATGGGCGAATTCTTAAATGGTCTGGGCATGGATGATCTATTAACTCAGTCGAAGAAATGAATTTGTCTGCTGAAGCAGACCCGAATCCGGCGCAAGACTCGCAAGCGAGTCTTGACAATAATCAATGTGAGGAAGTTGTGATGTTAGAACTAAAAGCCAATGCGTTGGAATACGATACGTATATGCATCTTCGAAAGGAAGTTGGCTGGAAGATGCTTTCCAAGAAGCAGGCACAGACGGCACTGTCCCGGTGTCTTTATAATGTGGTGGCCTATGAAGATGGGGAAGCTGTAGGAATGGGACGAATTGTGGGAGATGGAGCAGTCATCTGTTATATTCAGGATTTGGTGATCCTTCCCAGCGCTCAGGGACATGGAATTGGTAGTGCGGTATTACAGAATTTAATCTCCTATGTGGAGAGTATTACCGAAGATGGCACGGAGATGATGCTTTGTCTGATGTGTGCCAAGGGACGAGAAGGGTTCTATAAGAAGCATGACTTTATGGCAAGACCGACCTCCGGTCTTGGCCCGGGAATGATACAATATATTCGAAAAATGTTTTAGGAAGCAGGTAGATTATGGCAGGATCAACATTTGGATCGATCTTTCGAATGACCACATGGGGAGAATCCCATGGAAAGGGCATTGGAGTTGTAGTAGATGGATGCCCCGCAGGGGTTTGTTTATGTGAAGAGGATATTCAGAAATTCTTAAATCGTAGAAAGCCAGGACAGAGTCGTTTTACCACTCCACGAAAAGAGGCGGATGAAGTGACGATCCTTTCCGGTGTCTTTGAAGGAAAAACCACAGGAACTCCCATCTCTTTAGTAGTGATGAATACGGATCAGCGTTCCCATGATTATTCAGAAATTTCTACCTATTATCGTCCGGGACATGCGGATTATACCTTTGATGAGAAGTATGGATTCCGGGATTACCGTGGTGGCGGACGTTCCTCCGGTCGTGAGACCATCGCCAGAGTGGCTGCTGGTGCAGTTGCCATGAAGGTGTTGGAGTTTTTAGGAATTAGCGTATGTGCCTATGCGAAAGAAATCGGTGGCATCGCTGTGGATGAGAGTTGCATGGATCTTGCAGAATGTGAGAATAATGCCTTCTATATGCCGGATGCCAAGGCTGCTGAGCGTGTAATGGCACTTGCGGATCAGAAATTAAAGGAACATGATTCCATCGGTGGAATTGTGGAATGTCGTATTGACGGGGTTCCGGCGGGACTTGGAGAACCTGTTTTTGATAAGGTGGATGCGAATTTAGCCAAGGCCATTGTCTCCATCGGAGCAGTGAAGGGATTTGAAGTTGGTTGTGGATTTGCTGCCGCAAGAAGTACGGGAAGTCAGAATAATGATGTGTTCCGTATGAAGGATGGGGCCGTGGTGAAGGAAACCAATGCAGCAGGTGGAATTCTTGGTGGGATGACGGACGGGGATCAGATTGTATTCCGTGCCGCATTTAAGCCAACACCATCCATTGCAAGACCACAGCAGACGGTGAATCGATCCGGCGAAGAGATTGAAGTATCCATTAAAGGACGCCATGATCCAATGATCGTTCCAAGAGCCGTGGTGGTTGTGGAATGCATGGCTGCAGCAGTGATTCTGGACGAATTATTAGTGAATATGAGCGCCAGAGCAGATCGTATTAAGGACTTTTATGGTCGATAGTCGATAAATGAAGCTAAAGGTGTAAGTTACATGGCAAAATATGAATTGTTAAAAACTGAGGGAGAGGCTAAGCGCGGTCGTTTTACTACGGTGCATGGCGTTATTGAAACTCCCGTATTTATGAATGTGGGCACGATTGGTGCCATTAAGGGAGCCGTATCCACGGAGGATTTAGAAGCGATCGGAACGCAGGTACAGCTTTCTAATACCTATCATCTCCATGTTCGCCCGGGAGATGGGATTGTAAAGCAGATGGGCGGATTACATGAGTTTATGTCCTGGAAGAAACCAATTCTTACGGATTCCGGTGGATTTCAGGTATTTTCCTTAGCAGGACTTCGAAAAATCAAAGAAGAGGGTGTTTATTTTAATTCCCATGTGGATGGACGCAAGATCTTTATGGGACCGGAGGAAAGTATGCAGATCCAGTCCAATCTTGGTTCCACCATTGCCATGGCATTTGATGAATGTGCACCCCACCCATGTACCAGGGAATATATGCAGCAAAGTGTGGATCGTACCACTCGTTGGTTGGAGCGGTGTAAGCGGGAGATGGCTCGATTAAATTCCCTCGAAGACACCGTGAATAAAGAGCAGTTACTCTTTGGAATTAATCAGGGAGGAACTTTTGAAGATATTCGTATTGAGCATGCCAAGAAGATTTCTGAGATGGATTTAGATGGTTATGCCCTGGGCGGACTTGCAGTGGGAGAAAGCCATGAGGAGATGTATCGCATCATTGAAAGTACGGTGCCATACCTTCCTAAGGATAAGCCAACCTATCTAATGGGTGTGGGTACTCCGGCCAATATCTTAGAAGCCGTGGATCGGGGAATTGATTTCTTCGACTGTGTATATCCAAGTAGAAATGGCCGTCATGGACATGCCTATACAAGATTTGGCAAGATGAATCTGCAGAATGCTAAGTATGAGACGGATTCCAGACCAATTGAAGAGGGATGTCAGTGCCCTGTATGTCGCAGATATTCCCGCTCCTATGTAAGACATCTGTTAAAGGCCAAGGAAATGTTAGGAATGCGTTTTTTAGTATTGCATAATCTATATTTCTATAACCACTTGATGGAAGATATTCGAGGAGCATTGGATGCCGGACGTTATAAGGAGTTTAAGGCGGAGCGTCTGGAACTTTTAAAGACTTATGGAGAGTAACTTGCATATTTGTTTTTTTTTCGATATAGTAATACAGAAAGAAATAACTCTGAGGAGGAGAAAAGATGATTTTATTAGATGCAGCACAGCAGGGAACGATGAATCCCATCCTTGTAATCGTTATGTACCTTGTGGTAATTTTTGTAATGATGTATTTTATGACGATTCGTCCACAGAAGAAGCAGCAGGAGAAGATGAATTCTTTGATGGAATCTTTGAATGTGGGAGATTATGTACTGACTTCCAGCGGATTCTATGGAAACATCGTAAGCATTGCCGATGATACGGTGATCGTAGAATTTGGTAATAATAAGAATTGCCGTATTCCAATGCAGAAGTCCGCAATTGTGGAAGTGGAAAAGCCAGAGTAAGAGTGGCTTGGAAGGAATAACCGGAAAGATTGTAATAAGGACGTATACGTACGGGGGCGGTGCCAAGGCATCGCCTTTTTCCTGTTATTGGGATATCTTATTTTAGAACGTAGGAGGCAGAATGGGAAAGTTCGATAATCTGGTGGATTATTATAATAAATTTAATGAGGATAAGCGTCTGAAGGCGCGGCATGGAATCGTGGAATATGAAGTGACCATGTTTTTTCTCATGGAATATTGTAGGAAACAAAATCGCCCGCTAAAGATTTTAGATTTGGGAGCCGGTACGGGAGCTTATTCCATCGCCTTGGCGAGGGAAGGACATGAAGTGACGGCCATGGAATATGTGAATCACAATTTAGGAAGGTTAAAGCAGCATGCCAAAGAAGAAGGGGTGGAAGTGAAGGCTTACCAGGGAGATGCCAGGGAAATTGCCCTATATCCAAAGCGTTACCCCGAGAAGTTCTATGATGTGACCTTAATCTTTGGGCCTATGTATCATTTGTTTCAAAAAGAGGAGAAAGAACTGGTATTACGGGAAGCCATGCGAGTGACCAAGCCTTCCGGAAGAATCTACGTGGCCTATGTGATGAATGAATATAGCATCTTAACCTATGGATTTAAGGAGGGGCATCTCCTTGAGTCAATGGCTAGTGGAAAGATTGATAAGGACTTTCATGTGAAGAATGCTCCGGAAGATCTGTATGATTACGTGAGACTTGCAGATATTGACGCCCTGAATCAGGCGGTGGGAGCAAAACGGGTGGATATTTTCAGTCCGGATGGACCGGCGAATCTGATGCGACCGGTGTTAAAGGAGATGGATGAAGAAACATTTGCCATGTTTCTTTCTTATCAGAAAAAAATGGCCAGATGCCCGGAGCTTTTAGGAGCTGGCGGACATCTGGTCGATGTGGTCATGCAATAAGTTTTATTCCATTATCTGCGCTTTCCAAAGAGGCGTAATAACTTTAAGAATAAATTAATGAAATCCAAGTAGATTTCCATGGCACCCATTAAAGCCAGGGTGGTGGTATTCTCAATTGGTGCGTAAGCTGCCATGTTCTTAATCTTCTGTACATCATAAGCGGTTAAGCCCACGAAGATGATACAGCCGATGGCGGAGATGGCAATCTCTAAAGTGGAATTACCCAGGAACATATTCACAACGCCAGCGATGATAATTCCCACTAAGCCCATGATGAGATAGGAACCCATGGTGGTTAAATCTCTCTTGGTGGTTAAGCCATATACTGCCATTACGGCAAACATTACTGCTGCAGAAATAAAACAACCAAGAATGGAAGCTGCAGTATATACTAAGAAAATCACGCTTAAGGTAATACCATTAATGACTGCATACAGGGTAAAGAGAACGGCGGATGGAACCACCATATTCTTCGCAACCGTGTAATTAGAGATCAGTACAATGCCAATTTCTGCCAATAACAGGATAAAGAAGGCATTGCCTGAAAATAAATGATACATCAGATTCGGACTATTTAAGGTAACCATGGCGCTGATGGAAGTGACAATCAGTGCAATCGCCATAAAGATAAAGGACTGTGCTAACAGGTCCTCACTAATTGCACGTGGTCTTGCGGCAGCAGTGGTCTTGTAAATTACCCCTTCCTTTACTGCGCTTCGCTGCATCTCCATGGCATCCAACATGGAATTCTCCATACGATTCGCCATACGATTCTGATATTCTTCAGAACCATAGGTCATGTAATCATTTGAGCTATCGGATCCGTCATAAATACTGCTATAAGGATCATAGGACTCATTCTCGTTAGAATAATCGTTATTCATCTTTTTCCTCCCCGATTCTGACCAAATGAATTGGTCGATTTTTACATGTTTTAATGTATCATATATGATTATAAAATTCAATCTTGGTCATAAAGAATACACATTTGCCAAGACGTTCATGGAAAGATGCAAGAAAATAAGGAAAAATGTTAAAGTTTTTCTGATTTGTCTCTTGACGATAAAAAAATGCGGGTTTATCATTGATTTTAGCGTGTTCATCAGTACATGTTCTCCTTATGGGGGGAGATGCTTCGAATCGAGCATAATATCAGGAAAGGAAGTATTTTTTTATGGAAAAGAAAAATATTGACTGGGCTAATCTGGGATTTGGTTATATGCCAACAGATTACCGCTTTGTAGCACATTATAAGAATGGTGCATGGGATGAAGGAGAACTGACCACAGAGTCCAATGTTACCATTAACGAGTGTGCTGGTGTATTTCAGTATGCACAGACCTGTTTTGAAGGTTTAAAGGCATATACTACGGAGGATGGCAAGATCGTATGCTTCCGTCCGGACTTAAATGCTGCAAGAATGGCTGATTCCTGCCGTAGACTGGAGATGCCAGTATTCCCTGAAGATAAATTTGTTGAGGCTGTGATTAAGACTGTTAAGGCTAATGCAGCTTGGGTTCCTCCATTTGGTTCTGGAGCAACCTTATATATTCGTCCATATATGTTTGGTAGCAATGCCGTAATCGGTGTTAAGCCTGCAGAGGAGTATGAATTCCGTATTTTAGTAACTCCCGTAGGACCATACTTCAAGGGCGGCGCTAAGCCAATCGTGATTCGTGTAACCGATTTTGACCGTGCAGCACCACATGGAACCGGTCATATCAAGGCTGGTTTAAATTATGCCATGAGTCTTCATGCAATCGTAGATGCTCATAAGGAAGGTTATGCAGAGAACATGTATCTGGATGCAGCAACCCGTACTTATGTAGAAGAGACCGGTGGAGCGAACTTCATCTTCATTACCAAGGATGGTAAGTTGGTTACTCCAAAGTCCGATTCCATTCTTCCATCTATCACAAGACGTTCTTTATGCTATGTTGCGAAGGAAATGCTTGGTATGGAAGTAGAGGAGCGTAAGGTTCCTTTAACAGAGGTTTCTGAATTTGCTGAAGCAGGACTTTGCGGAACTGCAGCTGTAATTTCTCCAATCGGTAGAATCGATGATCATGGCAAGACCATTAACATCCCTGCAGGTATGGATGAGATGGGCCCTGTAACCAAGAAGTTATATGAGACCTTAGTTGGTATTCAGCAGGGTAAGATTGCTGGACCAGAAGGCTGGGTTAAGGTAATCGAAGGTTAACTCATTCGGAGAAAATGTAAGTACGAACCAATCAAGTCTATTCCTCCCCAAGGAATGGGGAGAATCGAAAAAGCACATCACTTTCGTGATGTGCTTTTTTTACCTTTCTAGAAGGGGGGAGGATTACTCATCCTCGTCGCCACCCCCTCCAGAAATTCCATTCTGTAATAATTCATCGGTTAATCCTTCGATTTCATCGATACCAGGCGATTCTGTATTCGGCGTAATGCCTAAGGCCTCTAAGTACCAAGCACCATGCACAGGACATACTGCCGTTGCCAGTTCATAATCCACGGTCCAAGCCGCATCCGGAACGGTGAAGTCCACCTTTCCTTCATAGGCACTTAAATCCTCTGGAACCTTGGTATTGTTCGGTGGACGTCTGACCATGACACGAACGGTGGCAGGACAGGTACCGACGGACAATTTACCGGTTTCAGCACAGATATTATAAAGACCATGTGCGGTACAGGTTTCTTCCGGCTGATTATCCTTGGCAAAATATTCGGTAATAAAGAGTTCTCCACGTTCATCCATGGAACAGTACTCTCCAGGAAGCATTCCTGACTGAGAACATACCGTTAACTGCACCACATCATCCGGCATGGATGGGAAGGTGGCATTCGGAAGCTCTTCATGAATCTTATTCATGATCTCACCCCATAATGCGGTATGATCCACTTTCTTGTAGACGCTTCGGGAAGCATCATCATCATATCCGGTCCAGATGGCAGCGGTATAGTATGGGGTATAACCCACGAACCATAAGTCACCATCGGAGTTGGAAGTACCGGTTTTACCGGCTACATCCATTCCGGCTACTCTAGCCTTACCACCAGTACCCTGTGTGATTACGGAAGTCATGGCATTGGTCATTAACCATGCAGTGGAAGACTTCACCACCTGTCGGGTATCCGGTGTTGTATTATCCAGTAAGAGGTTGCCATCATGGTCATAGACCTTGGTGTAATATACCGGCTTGGTATAAACACCTTCGTTCGCATAGGTAGCATAGGCTGCACACATATCAATATTATATACACCCAGTGTCATACCACCCAAAGTAACGGATTCTACGGCATCATGAAGGCCGTTAATCGCATTCTCCGGTGTAACAACGGAAGAAATACCAAAATTCACTAAATATTCCACACCCACGGAAGGAGTGATGGAAGCTAAACATTTTACGGCTGGAACGTTCTGGGAACGATACAGAGCTTCTCGCATGGTCATTAATCCACGGTATTTCTTATCCCAGTTGGTAACCAACTGACCACCATCGGAATAATAATATGGACAATCATCATATACCGTTGCAAGGGTTGCTGTTCCCGTATCCAAAGCAGGTCCATAGGTTACAAGTGGCTTAATGGTAGAACCTGGGGAACGATACGTATTGGTTGCACGGTTCATGGAACGGCTGGTTTCCTTCTCACCACGACCACCCACGATGACTTTGACTTCTCCGGTATGCTGATCCATTAAGGTGAAGGAAATCTGTGGCTGAATGACATAATATTCAGACTCATAGATGATTTCATATCCCATGGTTTCTTCTAAATATTTCTTATATTCTTCAATGGCTGCGCTAGCTTCTTCTTCATCAGAATAAAGAAGTTCATAATTCTTATCCCCCACCACTTCCTGAAAATAGCGAAGCATGTTCTGGTGAGTATAATAGCGGGATTTCTTTTCCTGATCCACCACGGTGAGATTTAAGGAGATGGAATACTGGGTATTCTCCGGATAATTCTTCGGATCATTTAAGATATCCTCTGCAATCTTTTGCATGGTACTATCCTGTGCCGTATGGATGGATAAACCGCCACTATAGAGTAAGGTAGTGGCCTGATTCTCTGAATATCCAAGCTGCTCCTGAAGGTCATGCAATAATACTTCAATCAGTGCATCCGTATAATAGGTATATACGGAATTGCCCCCGGTTACTAAATGAATATCCTGAATTCGATCATAGACCTTATCATTTAAGGCTTCCTCATACTGCTCCTTGGTGATATAGCCCTGTTCATACATATCTAATAATACGATTTCCTGACGATCCCTGTTCTTATCCGGATGCTTCACCGGATTATAACCACTAGGATTCTTGGTAATACCGGCAATCACAGCACATTCCGAAAGGGTTAACTCAGAAACATCCTTATTAAAGTAATTATTGGCAGCGGCCTGCACTCCTAAGTTACCATTACCCAAATTAATAATATTCAGATAATTCTCTAAGATGGCATCCTTTCCCATGGACTCGTCCAGATTAATGGCGAGGTACTGCTCCTGGAGCTTACGCTTAATCTTCTCCAAGGTGGTTTCATTATATGCTTCAAAGACTGTATTCTTAATTAACTGCTGCGTAATGGTACTAGCACCCTGGGATAAATCACCGGAAGAAAATGCAACATAGGCTGCACGTCCGATACCCTTCATATCAATACCGTTGTGGGTGTAGAAACGTTCATCCTCCACAGCAATGAAAGCATTCTTTAAATTATCCGGGATCTGATCCAAAGGTACATACACACGGTTACTACCTTCCGCAATCAGTGTCTCGATCTCATGTCCCTGATTGTCGTAGATCTTGGTAGCAAATTTTGTCGGTGATACATTGATCAGATCAATCTCCGGTGTACTTTCGAGGATTCCTGCCACCATACCAAATCCCAGGGAGCATCCGCAAATTCCTACGAAGATGACTCCGAAAATCGCTATCTTAATCAGTGTGGCACGAAATGTACTTTCAAATCGAGCTCCCACAGAAGACAGACGCTTTCGCTTGCGGGCGATATGTTCTTTACTGTAATTCATAAATTCCTCCTAAAACACGTTCATACGCATTCAATGGCTGATTTTAGCGATAGTCAATGCCCAGTTACCCGAGAATGACATATACCAAATTATTATATCACAAAAATCAAGTCCACGCGAAAGAATTCACATTTTTCTTTCAGAATATGTTAAGATGGGACCACGTACAAATGGATCGAAAGAACCACAATCACAGGAAGGTGCATATGAAGGAAGGAACGAAGATCATCTACGAAGGCGGCCAGGGGGAGATTGAAGAGAAGAAATCCCGATTTATTGGTCAGGTATTTTCTGTGACCACGGAAGAGGAAGCCTTGGGAATCATTGAACAAGTGAAAAAAACATACTGGGATGCACGACATCATTGCTATGCCTATATCATGGAAGGTGGCGTCTTAGGGGATGGAACGGTTAGTAGTGATATCTGCCGCTTTAGTGATGATGGAGAACCGGGAGGTACGGCAGGAAAACCCATGTTAGAAGTACTTCTTGGGGAGAACTTAGTGAATGTGTTAGTGGTGGTAACTAGATATTTTGGTGGAACCTTATTAGGAACGGGGGGATTAGTTCGTGCCTACCAGCAGGCCACCAAGGAAGGACTTTTAAATTCCCGGATTGCCAGTCGAAAAGAGGGAGTACGCATGGATGTTACCACGGATTACAACGGCCTTGGAAAATTACAATATCTGATTGGAAGTAGCGGGGAGCGTGCTTTCATATTGGATGTGGAATATACGGACAACGTGGTAATGCATTTGCTTAGTTGCAAGGACTATGAGGAGGAACTAAAAAAGGGCATTACCGAGGCAACCTTAGGAAAGGCCAAAATAAAAACATCCGAAGAAACCGTGAAGTTCCTTCGGATGGATGGTAATACAATCTTGATTTCATAGGGATTACAGTTCACTATAGCTCTTTTTTTGAATCTTTTTGATAAAGCATGGGAAGATCATAAAGGCCCATACGCAGATGAAGAAGCAGCTAATGGAACGGGTCCATACTCTCTCCCAAGGGAGCAGCTTAAATCCACCATAGAGAATTCCGATGCCTGCAATGCCAAGAACTACTTTCACAACCTGCATCCAGATGGAGCGGCATTCCGTGCGGAAATGAATATAGCGATCTTCCACATAGATGGAGATGGCAAAGCCCATGAGGCAGAAGGCGTAGAGAATGGTATCGGCCACATATTCTAAAGTGGAAACATTCCAATGAACCAGAAGGAGGGAGTAAATAATGAGTCCCACACCGATAAATTCTGCTAAAATGGTGAGTCCTAATTTATAGGAAGAGGAGATGCTAAGATTCTTCTTCGTATATTGTAATAAGAACACAATCAGAATCGAAATCAGGAACGCAAGGAGGACATCTTTTGGGGTATGCACTCCTAAATACATGCGGGAAAATAGCACCAAAAGAGGAATTGCTCCAAGGAGGATGCGCAGCCAGGACTTTTTGGTATTGGCTACAATGGCTCCAAAGATGGAAGTACTAGATTGGGTATGTCCGCTTGGACAGGAGTAACCGGTGGCGGATCCAACGGCGGATTCTACCGGCTGAAAGTCCGGTTGAAGCACCCATGGTCTTGGAATACGCAGGGTAATCTTGGTGCCCTGGACAATTCCACCACTAATAAAATACGATAATACTGCCTGCAGTCCTAATTGCTTATCCACGCACCAATACAGGATGCATAGAAGGGGCAGCAGAATGATCACTTCTCCAAAATAAGATATTCCCCGAAAAATCTGATCCAGTAGCGGGGTACGAAATTGACTTAAAAATTCTAGAAAACTCATGGGAACTCCTTTTCGTTAGGTTTTAGCGCTTGGTTGCGTCACTAAAGGACATCATATCATATCTTAGGAAAAAATACATCTTCCAGAAATCAGTAAAATAGACGAAAGTTCTTCCTCGTCAAAACTTACAAGAGTAGAAAAATTTACCAACAAATAGGGATTTTGGGACATCCCAAGGGGGTAAATGTGGATAATTTTACAAAAAAATGATGGTTTTTATATGGAAATATGGACATAATGACTAGGTCTTGTATACAAGAATAGAACCGAAAAAAGTACCAAAGGGATGAAAATCTGAAAAATATTTGAAAAAATATTGAAATCGCTTACACTCTGAAAAAGGCTTGGTTGAGAGAATGCCAAAGTCTTGTTAAAGTTTTGTTCAAGATTTGGTAACATTTTTTGGAAAATACACTTGTTAAAATCATACAAAAATGATAATATAACTCTTGTCACTGAATAATTTCAGGTGTGGGTCGACTAGCCCACAAAAAACCAATTAAGGAGGGTTTATTTCAAATGAAAAAACTAGTTTCATCTGTTTTAGCTCTGTCTATGGTATTAGGACTTGCTGCTTGTGGCGGAAGCGATGCTTCTACAGCAACAACTGCAGCATCTGGTTCTAACGACACCACAGCAGCAGCTGCTGAAACAACAACTGAGAAGGCAATCGAGAAGCCTTCTAAGATCACTGTAACATGTGATGGTACTGTAGTAAAGGAAGATGACAACGCACAGGCCTTCTACGATGCACTTGCTGAAGCAACTGGTATCGAGGCTGAGTGGGAGCGTCCTGATCACTCAGGATACAAAGATTACATCGGTACATTATTCGGTGCTGGTTCTGGATCTCTTCCAGATGTAGTTCTTCTTTCTTCTGGTAACTATGCAACATATGCTCAGTTAGGATATCTTTGGGATATGACTGATGCTTGGGAGAATTCTGAAGTTAAGAATTCCGGTCGTGTAAGCGATTTCGGTCTTGAGCTTTTCGAAAACTCTAAGGTTGTTGGTCCAGACGGAGAGTATCATCTTTACGGATGGTCACCAGTTTCTGGTAACGGTTGTGTAACATATATTAAGCAGTCTTGGTTAGATGCTGCAGGAATTAGCACACTTCCTACTACTTGGGAAGAGTACTATGCAGACCTTCTTGCTATGAAGGAAGCTAAGGGCGCTGATTATGTTATCTCTGCTGCTGGTCTTGTAGGTGGCGAAGCTCCATACATCAACTACCTTCCAGAATTCTATCAGGATGCTTATCCAGAGTTCTATGAAAAGGATGGCGTTTGGGTAGATGGTTTCGGCGAGGATGCTATGAAGGGCGCACTTGAAAGACTTGCTAAGGCTTATGCAGATGGCGTACTTGATCCACAGATCATTGATCGTACTACTTCTGAAGCTCGTGACTTATACTATGAAGATAAGTTCGGTGTATTCACATACTGGGCTGGTAAGTGGTGCAACACTTTAACTACTAATATTAAGAAGAAGGCTCTTTACGATGGCGCTGATAAGGAAGTAATCGTTTCTCTTCCTCCAATCGCTGAAGTTGGTCAGTATCTTAACAGAATTGCTCCACAGTGGTGTATTACTGTAGATGCTGAGAACCCAGAAGGAATCTTCGAGTACTGGTTATCTAAGCAGTTAGATGGTCGTGATTGCCAGCTTCTTTGGGAGTATGGTACTCACTACACCTATGAGAATGGCGTATTCGCATTTACCGCTCTTGAGTCTACTGGTAACTCCGCTACTTACAACCACATCGATGGTCTGTTAAAGTTAGGTGAGTATGCTTCTGACTTCAACGATGGTAAGGATATCGGTATCGACGTAGGTTCTCCTGCAATTGCTCAGGAAGCTGCTAACGTATTCAAGAGTGCATCTAAGATGGCACCTTCTATCAAGATGACTGATGCTATGACAGATAACAGTGCTGCTATCTGGACTGCAAGAAAGTCTGTAATCGCTGATGTTTGCCTTGGAAAGATCTCTGCTGAAGATGGTCTTGCAAGATACGAGCAGGAAGTTGGCGATCTTGTTAAGGAGTGCTTAGATTCTCTTAACAAGTAATTTAGGAATTATAATTTCTTAAGTATTAAATTAAAGAATTATTCATGACTAAAAACGGATGAACCTTGGGGCTTTTGCCCCAAGGGGAATCCATTTTTTTGTGAATGTGCACTAGTCGGCACGTTCAAAAAAACACAAAATATTATGAGAAAGAAGGGTAATCCAATGGCACAATGTAAGGCATGTAATACCGAATTGCCTAAAAATGCAAAGCTTTGTCCTAAGTGCGGAACTAAAGTGTATGTTCCACCAAAGAACGTGCGTGTTCTTGCAATTGTAGGTGCAGTAATGGCATTCCTGGGCGGTTTACTTCCATTCGTTCAGAATTCAGAAAACGTTGCTGACGCATACAGTTATATGAGCTATCTGAACAATGATGGATATCAGTACCAGAATCATCAGACTCTCTGGTATCTGTACATGGTGGCTTTAATTGCTACTATCATTATTGTTGTTCTTAAGAAGGAGATTTTCTCCATTATTACCACTGCTATTGCAGCAATTATTTTTGGTATCACATTTTCACAGTTAACTTCTTTTATGAATGAAGATCCAGTATATACCGTAGGTCTTGGTACTTATGTAGTTGTTCTTGGATTGATTATTGCTGTTGTAGGATGTTTCTTTGATATCCTGAAATTTAGAAAGACTGTTGAATATGATACTCGTTATATGACCAATAACAAGTCCACTTGGAGTAAGATGGTATATCACAAGTGGTTCTATGTTATGTTCATTCCTGTTGTTGTATTTATCGCAATCTTTAACTACTGGCCAATGCTCGGTGTTCGTTATGCATTCACCGATTATAAGAGAGTACCTGTATACGTAGGTATTAAGCATTTCGCAGGTATGGTTGCGAAGGATCCATATTTCTGGAGAGCATTCTGGAATACATTACAGCTTTCTGTAATTAAGTTAGTTCTTAATACTGGTATGGCTGTTATTATTTCTCTGTTACTTCATGAAATCACTAATATTTGGTTTAAGAAGACTGTTCAGACCATTATCTACTTACCTCACTTTATGTCATGGGTAGTAGTTGCATCTATTTTCCGTATGTTACTGGATACCTCTGATGCAGGTATGATTAATACCTTCTTAATGAATGCTAATTTAGTAAATGAACCAGTGTACTTCATGGGTAGTGTTGAGCACTGGAGAGGTGTTTACTATATCGTTAATATCTGGAGAGATACCGGTTGGGGAACCATCCTCTTCTTAGCTACTCTTTCTGGTATTAGCCCTGAATTATATGAAGCTGCTGAAATCGATGGTGCTAACCGTTTCAACAAGATGAGATATATCACTCTTCCTGCTCTTGCGAACACCATTATCACAGTATTCATTCTTAACCTTGCGAAGGTTATGAACCTGTTCGAATCAGTATTCGTATTAATGAACGATGCTGTTATTTCTGTTGCTGATGTTATCCAGACTTATATCTATCGTATGTCATTCTCCGGCGGTAATAACTATGGTTATACGACTGCGGTTGGTTTATTTAAGTCCTTGGTAGGTTGCGTATTAGTTCTTATATGTGATTATGCATCTAAGAAGGTACGTGGTCGTGGTATTGTATAAGGGAGGAGCATAGACATGGCAAAAGCAAAATCTAAAGGTATTAAAGTGTTCCCTATCGTCAATGCCCTTATTTTCATTTTGATTTCTTTAATTATCTTAGTTCCTATCTATAAGGTAATTGTGGACTCATTTGATGGAGCTTCAGGATACGGACTTAATTTATGGCCAAATCAGTTTACCTTCGGTGGATACAAGCTTGTATTTACTCGTAAGTCCTTGATTATGCCATTCCTTATTTCATTACTTGTAACTGTATGTGGTTCTTTCCTCGGTCTTGCACTTTCTACATTGGGTGCTTATGTACTGATCCAGTGGGAGATGCCAGGACGTAACTTCTTCGGTTACATGTTATTATTTACAATGATTTTCCAGGGTGGTATGATCCCTACCTACTTAGTAATCCGTAGATTAGGTATGTTAAATACTCTGTGGGCTGTTATTTTACCACTTTCCATTAATGTATATAACTTAGTATTGATGAGAAACTTCTTTGAAGGTATTCCAGCATCCCTCTTCGAGGCTGCTGAAATCGATGGATGTTCTCCAATGGGCATCTTCTTCAAGGTCGTTCTTCCTCTTTCTAAGGCGGCTTTGGCTTCCATCGGTTTGATGTTTGCCGTAGCATTCTGGAATGATTATACCAACTTCAAGATTTATGTTACTAAGAACTCATTATTTAACTTCCAGATGAAGTTAAGAACATTGATCATGGATAATGACCTTCCACAGACCAATGATAATATTTCTGATAACACAATCAAGAATGCTTGTATTATCGTAGCTATTATTCCTTTCATGATCCTCTATCCATTCTGTCAGGATTACTTCGTACAGGGTGTTAACGTAGGTGCGGTTAAGGAGTAATGTCCAGTATATTGTATTTGTATTGATTTAGTAATTGATTAGATAGGCTATTGATTTACTTTCTCATAATAATTAAGGCTATGAGCGGAATGCTCATAGCCTTTTTTATGGTCTTATGGTATAATAAAGGGGCTTATGGGATGAAATCCATAGGACAAATTTATGAATAAAAGAAGGATTTTTAAGATGGCAAAAAGAATTTTTTGGGCCGGTGATTCTACCGTAAAGCAGAATTTTTATATGAGCTTCCCACAGACTGGAATGGGACAAGCATTTGGACTATATTTAAAGAGAACTTATCGTGTTGAGAACTATTCTGAGAATGGTAGAAGTACCAAGAGTTTCATCGATGAGGGGCGTCTTGACTTGATCGATCAGGCCATTGGTGCAGGGGATTATTTATTTATTCAGTTCGGTCATAATGATGAGAAGCCGGATCCAAAGCGTGGTACGAAGAGTTTTGGAGATTACCAGGAGAATTTAAAGAAGATGGTGGATGTAGCAAGAAGTCATGGTGCATATCCACTGTTAATTACTCCTTTATATCGTAGAGTATTTGAAGAGGATCATAAGACCTTAAAGGAAGGAACACATTTGGATTATCCGGATGCAATGATTGCATTGGCCAAGGAATTGGATGTTCCGGTAGTGGATCTTACTACACTTTCTAAGAAGAAGATTGAAGAAGCAGGTTTTGAGAAGAGTAAGGACTGGTTTGTACATGTACCTGCAGGGGAATATCCTAATTTCCCAGATGGAAAAGAAGATAATACCCACTTAAAGTATGAGGGGGCATATGTCTTCTCCGGTTTAGTGGCAGAAGAGCTTAAGAAGATTGGTGGTGTCTATGGGGAGATGCTTGTGGACCCTGAATCGGACTTAGAAGATCCTTCCCTCTTAGTGGATTTCCACGGAGATAACAAGGTACAATAAATTCACGAAGGTAACAGAGTGCCTCAGGATAAGAAAGTCCATGGGAATGAGCGTATGATAGAGAAGGAAAAGGCTTGAATATGGGGGTGGGAAGACGATATGGATTTATTAGAAGCATTTGCAAGGCAATCTTTAGAGGATGTGAAAGAGTTATTAATTCTTGATCCCAACGGAATTAATGCTGTGGATGAGAATGGGATCCCTTATGCATTTCTTGGCGCTAGAGATGGTGGTTTTGCCATTGTAAAATATATCGTGGAATATTCCCGTGCCAGCATGAATCTGCGGGATTTGAAGCAGCGAAACATCCTTCACTATGCGGTGGAGAGTGGAGTATTAGATAGTGTAAAGTATCTGGTGGAACGCGTGGGAATGAATCCTTGTGATGGGGATGTGGATTTAGTGACTTCTTTCGATCTTGCGAAGTCCAGGGAAGATGCTCATCCTGAAATCCTTGCCTATTTAGAGGATTATGTGGGATTTACCTACGAGGATAGCTATCATAATCCAATCCGAAGCGGTATGTTTCCGGACCCTTCCATTATTCGTGTAGGAAATGACTATTATATGGTGAATTCCTCCTTTATTTTCTTCCCATGTATTCCTATTTCCCATTCGGTGGACTTGATTCATTGGAAGATTATTGGTTATGCAGTCACCAATCCCGATTATGTGGATCTTGACAGCTTAGAGGGCGGACGAGGCTTCTGGGCTGCGGATATTAGTTATCATGAGGGAAAGTTTGCAATTACTGCTACCTATCGTTTAAATGATACGGGACGAGTATTTCGTCGTCAGATGATTGTTACGTCGGATCGTCCGGAAGGACCTTATAGTGCTCCTTCTTGGATTGAAGAGGACGGCATCGATCCATCCATCTTTTGGGATGATGATGGACGAGTATATATGTTATTAAATCGAGGAGCAAGAATCCTTGAATTAAGTCGTGATTTAACTAAGCAGATTTCTCCGGCAACCCTACTGTTTTATGGGGATCAGAAGCGTGCTCCCGAGGGACCACATTTGCTAAAGAAGGACGGTTATTACTACCTCTTCTTAGCGGAAGGCGGCACCGGTGAGGGACACCGGGTTACGGTACAGCGCTCCAAGGAATTAATGGGATTATATGAGCCATGCCCTTATAATCCAATCCTTCGGCAGTGGGATGATGCCCAGACCATTACTCATTCCGGACACGGTATGCCGGTGGATACTCCGGATGGACGCTGGTATATGGCCTATCTTGCCGCAAGACCGGTGGACGGAAAGTACACTTTAATGGGGCGTGAAACTTGCTTAGATCCAATGACCTGGACGGCGGATGGCTGGCCAATAGTCAATGGCTTACATGGACCAAGCGTAATTCAGAAGGCGCCATATTCCGTATCTGAGCAAATGCGTCTCAACGGAATTACCGGTCAAGATCCTCATATGTTGCAGGAGATTGCCCAAAAGAATCTGGATGATGCCCTGGCATGGATGACTCCAAGAGCTCCAAGACCAGGAACTATCGAGAGATTAAATGATGATATAACAATCAAAGGATATGAAGAAGATTTGCATCAGGTGCTTTGCCGGAGTGTCTATGTGCGAAGACAGTCGGATTTAGATTTTAAAGTGCAGGTGAAGGTATCCCTGGATCAATTGGTGGAGGGCGGTAGCGCCGGACTTACCTGTTATTATGATGAGAATACCTATCTTACCTTTGGCTGTTTTGTGGAACAGGGGAAGACCTATCTTGGAATCCAGGAACAGATTGGCGAGGATAAGAAGACGAGCTTCTGGGAAGCCAAGAGGATCCAGGAGAAGGAAGATGTATCCCTTGCCATTGAAACCCATGGTTTTGTTCGGGACTTTTATCTGATGGAAGGAGAACAAAAGCGTCTGTTACATCGCTTAGAGAATGTATATTATCTTTGTGATGAGGGTATTAAGATGGGAAAGCGCTTTACGGGCGCCATGGTGGGGCTTTATGCACACCGGATGATCGCACATTTTCATGGCTGGAACTATGAAGGTTTACAGCATTAAATGATAGATTGAAGGGAAAAAGAAGAATTTAGGATAATAAAGGAGAGTTGTTGTGAAGACTGAGAATTTTATTCGAGATGCGATTGAAAGCATTAATATTGAGGAGCAGGATAGCTGGAGTAGCTCCAATGCGCTATTACTGATGGCTATGGGCATTGCTTCCAACCATCATGATCGTGAGAATTCTGTGAGAGTATTGGACAATTTATTACGCCAGATTCCAGTAACCTGCAGATTCCCGGCAGTGGCATGTTTCTATCGACTTGATAATGATGAAGCAGAAATGAAGGAACGTCTCAAGGGATTAAAAGAAATTATGGATGCGGATCTTGCCGGGGGAAGCTTAGATCCAATGCTCCTTACATTCTATACCAAGTATGATACGGTGATTGGCGGTAAGGGCCATTATAAGCAGATGTTAGAAGCGTATGAGTCCATGGATGGAAAAGAGGGTCTCTACCTTCCACTGTATGGAGTTGCTTTGATTGAAGGAATTGCTTCTGTGGATCAGGCAGTTTATGAATATTATGATGCTTTAAAGGTGCTCTTTAAGAAGACCTTAAAGACGAATTTAGAAGCATATGAGAAGAATGAATTAGATACCAGCAGCAAGGCTTTGGTTGCCTATGCCATCTTAAAGGCATGCCGTATGAAGGTAATTCTTTCCGAAAAGTATGAGGCAATCGGTAATGCAATGCATCAGTCCGTATGCGAATCCTTAGAGGAAAAGGGCTTAAATAAGGGTGCAGTATCATTATTATTAACCGAAAAGGAACGCTAGGAGGCAGAGATGGAGTTAAAATTAGTATTTCAGAACGCAAGATGCGTTGTCGTAGAACTTACAGAGGCTGGAAAGTATTATACCGAGAAGGAATATAAAATCTATGCCAATGGAGAGCTGAAGGCCAATCACAATCATGTGATTTCCTCTTTATATGATTTAAAGCCGGATACGGATTATGAAATTACGGTGGAATATGAAGGCGAAGATGTGGCTCCATTAAAGGTGCATACGGATTCCCAGTATGTCACATTGAATGTACGGGATTTCGGTGCTCAGGGTGATGGAGAACATGATGATACCAATGCTATTCAGGCTGCTATTATGGCATGTCCTAAGAATAGCCGTATTCTTGTTCCGGCAGGAACGTATAAGATTGTTTCCGTATTCTTAAAGAGTGATATTACCTTGGAACTTGCTAAGGGTGCTACTTTATCCGCATTTACGGATCGTACCAAATTCCCAATCTTTCCGGGTACCATCGATACCTATGATGAGACGGATGAGTACAATCTAGGAACTTGGGAAGGCAATCCACTGGATACTTTCTCAGGCATTATTACTGCCATTAATGCGGAAAATATCACCATTACCGGTGAAGGCGTGATTGATGGATGTGCGGATTTTGATAATTGGTGGTTTGAGCCAAAGATCCGTAAGATTGCCTGGAGACCTCGTCTGGTATTCATTAGCCATTGTAAAAATGTGGTATTACAGGGTATTACGGTGAAGAATTCCCCATCTTGGACCCTGCATCCATATTTTTCCGAGAATTTAAGATTTATTGATATTAAGATTCAGAATCCATTCAATTCTCATAATACGGATGGTTTGGATCCGGAAAGCTGTAATCATGTGGAAGTAATCGGTGCATACATCTCCGTTGGTGATGACTGTATCGCTTTAAAGAGTGGAAAGATCTACATGGCTAAGAAGCTTGGAATCCCAATGCAGAATATGTTAATTCGTAACTGTTGTATGCGTGATGGTCATGGTTCTGTAACCGTTGGTAGTGAGATTGCTGCAGGTGTGAAGAATATCACCATCAAGGATTGCCAGTTTATTCATACGGACCGTGGTCTTCGTGTGAAGACAAGACGTGGTCGTGGAGAGCGTTCCATCTTAGACCAGATTACTTTTGAGAATATTGATATGGATCAGGTAATGACTCCATTTGTAGTAAATAGCTTCTACTTCTGTGATCCGGACGGACGTACGGATTATGTGGGTAGTATGGAGCCATATCCAGTGGATGATCGTACTCCAAGTATTAAGCGCCTCACTTTCAAGAATATTGAAGCGAAGAACTGCCACGTAGCAGCTGCTTATATTACGGGTCTGCCAGAGAATAAGATTGAATGTTTAACATTTGAAAATATTCATGTGACCTATGCCGAGGATGCTAAGAGTGGTGTTGCAGCCATGATGACGGAATGTAAGGAAAGCTGCAAGGCCGGTATCTTTGCTTTAAATGCGAAGAAATTAGTATTAAAGAATGTGAAGGTGGAAGGTTGCGAGGGCGAAGATATTATTGCTAAGAACGTGGATTTCATCGAGAAGTAAGATCTTATTGTAAGTAAGTTTGTGGATGATCTTGGATGCAGGATCAAGAAGATGCAAGATGCAAGATCAAGAAGATGTAAGATGCATGGAATTTAGGGGGCCGAAGGTATATGATACATTTTAAAAAAGAAGATGGCGTGGAAGATAAATTTATCCAATGCTTTCAAAAATATCCGGATAATCCCATGTGGACACTGCTTTCCATGTATCGTGGAAATTATTCCAAGTTTTTCTGGTCCGTCTTCTTCTTTGTGATTAAGCATAGTCCGGTATGGGTTCTGCCCATTGTAGTTGCCAATATTATTAATTATGTGACGCTGAATGTGGATCATTGCATGGAGAAAATCCTGTTAAATGTGGGATTGATGATTTTTCTGGTGCTTCTGAATGTGCCGATGAATTATCTTCATGTGAGTTATAAGAGTTTGGCCGTGCGATATGTGGAGACAGGACTACGCGGCGCCTTAGTGAAGAAATTACAGCAGTTAAGTATTTCTTATCATAGCAATACCCAGTCGGGTCGATTGCAAAGTAAGATCATGCGTGATGTGGAAGCGGTGGAGACGCTGTCCACGCAAATGTTTATCTCCGTGTTAAACATTTCCTTAAATATCATCATTGCCATGATCGTAACCATCTCCAAAAGCTGGATTGTATTCGTATTCTTCTTATTAACCGCACCGGTGGCAGCCATTACCATGGTAACCTTCCGAGGGGTAATTAAGGATCGAAATAAGGAATTCCGTCAGGAGATGGAGAATACTTCCGCAAGGGTGATGGAGATGGTGGAATTGATCCCCGTGACCCGCGCCCATGCTTTAGAAGATGAGGAAGCAGAAAAGATGAGTGCTCAGCTTCTAGAAGTAGCAGAGAAGGGATATCGATTAGATGTTATTCAGTCCACCTTCGGTTCTGTTGGTTGGGCCGTATTCCAGATTTTCCAGATTATCTGTCTTGCCTTTACCGCATATCTTGCGATGCGTGGCAATATTTTAGTAGGAGATATTTCTCTGTATCAGAGTTATTTCTCCAGCATTGTGCAGCAGGTATCCACCATTGTAACTCTGATTCCAACCATCACCAAGGGTCTTGAGTCCGTTCGTTCCATTGGGGAAGTGCTTGCAGAAGATGATATTGAGCACAATGAAGGCAAAGAAGTATTGGAGAAAGTAACCGGTGAATTCTCCTTTGAACATGTATATTTTCATTATCCTAAGTCCGAGAAGGAAGTGTTATCGGATCTGAATTTGAAGGTACATCCAGGCGAAACCATTGCTTTAGTAGGAGAGTCGGGGGCCGGTAAATCCACCATCTTAAATCTTGCCATTGGTTTTAACTTAGCCACAGGCGGCGTGGTAAATCTGGATGGACATGATTTAACCCAGGTGGATCTTCGAAGCTATCGAAAGTATTTAGCGGTGGTACCACAGAATACAATATTGTTCTCCGGAAGCATTCGTGATAATATTACCTATGGTATTCCTGAGGTGGATGATGAAACCTTGAATCGCGTGATTGATGCAGCGAATCTCCGGGATGTGGTGGAATCCCTTCCGGATGGCGTGGACACCATTGTGGGTGAACATGGTGGAAAATTGTCCGGCGGACAGCGCCAGCGAGTATCCATCGCCCGAGCATTGATTCGTGATCCGAAGGTGATCGTATTAGATGAGGCAACATCCGCCCTCGATAGTATTTCTGAGAAATTAATTCAGGAAGCATTAAATAATTTGACCAAGAATCGTACTACTTTCATCGTGGCTCATCGCCTGTCCACTATTAAAGATGCGGACAAGATTGCGGTGATTCGGGATGGAAAATGTGCAGAATATGGTACTTATGAGGAACTGATGGCCTTAAAGGGTGAGTTCTATCAGATGAAGAAAATTCAAAGTTAAATAAGGCATGAATCCATTAAAGCCCAAAAAAGCCCGATCGCATCTGCGGTCGGGCATTTATCTATATGGGACCGGTGAAGGTCCGAATTGGATCATTCTTTTGGTTCTAACAGGAAGCGATTGGTAAAACTCTTTGGCTTTCCCCGCTCCAAATAACTAAAACCGGAGAGTTGGTCCGGCAGTGGACTATTCGGAGCATCGATCATCCAGGTCATGGGCTCGATGCAGATATATCCACCGCGGCAGGCATTATTCCAGATCATCCAATGTTTAAACTGGGGATCCGTCTCATAGATCAGGCGGAAGGGGAGATTTTCATCCTCAATGATGGCATAATGACATTGATCCTTATAATCCGTATAAGGGATGGCAATGGATTCTTTCAGTGGATCCAGAATGGTAATGGATTCTTCTGGAATGTCACAGAGACGAGTGCCGCATCCCCATTTGGTACATTTGCCATAATCCGTCCAGGAATTGGTAACAGAAACCTTGCAACTTACCTCCTTGGATGAGGAATTTGGATTGGATGGAATACGAAAAGCAGTATGGAATCCCAGTCCAAATGGAATCGGTACATCTCCGATATTGAAAAATTCCATATGGGATGTAAGTCCATGGGAATCTAAGGTAAATGCCATGTTACAGATGAATTTCCAGTGGAAGGCAGTATCATAGAGGGTTCCTTTAGAGTTAAAACTACATTTAACCCTCTGATATTCACTGGTTTCTTCCTCTTCTTCCACGGTAAATGCAGCAAATCGAAGAAGTCCATGAGAAGGTGGAAGTCCAGCTTTCTCATAATTATAAGTATGACCATCCCTGGTAAAACATTCATGACCTAAACGGTTGGGATGAAATAGGATGGCGGAACCAAATCGCTGTGGAGCCTCTTGGAATTCTTCCAATTCCTCCTTGCTTGGAGTGTGAAGGAAGGAACAATCCGTGGTGAGGTCCTTAAATTCAATAATATTGCACCCACGATCATAGAGAATGGATGCGGATAAATTGTTAAATGTTAATTTAATGTAACGGTATTCACTGATTGTGCCACGTTCTAATGCCATAAGCAGTCCTCCTTTAGGGATAATTCTATTATATCGGATTCTAATGGAATCGCAAGGGATTGGACGGGATGGGACAATGAATCAATAAAGAAGAAAAAAAGAACATATATGAGAATAAATTTGACCTCCAGAAAGGAGTAGCGATTATGCTGACCATATTTAACGGATTAGATTATCTGAATAATGAGCAAATCTGTGAACAGATTGCGCTTCTCCAATGCGTTACTGTGGGGAATACCCTGAAAGGACAGGGAAAGAAGGCCTGGAAGATGGTAACAGAAACTGCTTCCAGTCTGCTGCGTCCGGTGGAGGACTTATCCGATTCCTCCTCTTCCACGGAAGAAACGGATGGTGTTCGTAAGATGATCATGGACACCATGGAGGAGCTTTCGAAGAATGATCGTGCCACATTGGATGCTTTATTAAATCAAGAATTAATCAAGAAATGTAAATTCCTTGGTTCCTATCATTTTTTCACGGATACCTTGGAGGAACATACTTCCTCCGAAGTTGAAGACGGTCCATCTTCCATGACCATGACTACGGATCTTGCCAGGGAGTTATTGCGGGAACAGATTTCCATTGCCGTGCTTCGGGAAAGTGCTAAGGTGTACATGTTAGAAGTCTGTCAGCCCATGGGGCGACTAGCGGATCAGGTGAGTGTCAAATACTATGATCATTATCTGAAAGTATTACATCGCAAGCTCCTACATCTTACCCGTGGAGAAAAGCAGGCCATGGAACAGAGTATTCAGATGAGAATCCCACGATGTGATCTTACTGCCATGCGCACCCTTGCCAGGGAATTAATGTTAAGAGAATTTAACGGCCATACGATTTTATTAAAATTGCAGGTGGAGAAGGGAACTACATCCCTCAGGAAAGTGATTCATGCCATGGGAAAGGAAGTTTTTGATCCGCTGAATAATACGGTGGCCACTGCCTTTGATTCCGTATTTTTATTTGCCCGACTAGAACGCTCCCTAATGGCGGAAGTAGTATGGATGTCAGTGAATGGATATGGGAAAACACTTTCGTTAAAAGAAGATTTAATGCCAAGTTATAAAGCCTATAAGCGCAATGAGAATGAGAAAAAAGAGCGCACCCTGCTTACTTTCGTACAGCAGGAGAAGCAGCAAAATGATGTATTAAAGAAGATCCTTGCGGAGCTTGAAAAGGATAATAAGAAGCAATTCTTATTAGAGGAGCAACAAACCAAACTTCTTTCTGAACTGGAAGAATTGCAGAAGGAGTATGAGGAAGCTCTTTCTTCCGAGGAGTTATCGGAAGCGAGTAAGCAGGCAAAGAAGCGGAATTTAGAGCGAAAACAGGTGGCAGAGGTAAATCTTTCCATGGAATTGGATGAGGTTAAAACAAGAATTAACAACGAACAAAATGAGCTGGTAAGCACCTCAGAAGAGTTTAACCGTCTGATTTTGGATCTTGAGAATGAAGCAGTGTATTTAGCCAATGTGCTATATAAAAAGTGGAAGAGGCATTTTTTAAATTTAACCTATAGTGAAGCGCTGTGTGAAACTGCAGTGAAGTGCTTTACGAACGGGGAGTTAATTAAACTGGAAGAGGCCTTAACGGAACTGGATGCAGCCATGACTCCATCCTCCCTTTCCTTTGAGCACTCCTTGGAGGATATGGATTATCTGCATACCTTGGTATCTACTGGAAAATATGCAAGAGTGGGATATCAGGGATTTGAATTAAAGACCATTGAAATAAAAAAATAAAAGAAGAATCGTAGGAATTAGAAATGACATATACATATGAAACTGCCGTGGAAGAGTTGTATTCTCTTCGTAGATTTGGAAAAGAGACGGGGGCTGTTCGTGCCGCCAAGGGATTGGAATTACTCCATCATCCGGAACGGGACCTTTCCATCATTCATTTGGCAGGAACCAATGGAAAGGGTTCAACCAGCGCATTTATGCACAATTCTCTTATTAAACTAGGATTTAATGTTGGGCTTTTTACTTCTCCACACCTGGTGACTCCTAATGAACGTATTAGATTAAATAACGATTTAATTACAAATGAAGAATTTCTAGCCTACTTTCTTCAGGTGAAGGAAATTACTTCCCAGGTGGATCTTGCTTTTTTTGATTTCATGTTCCTAATGGCCATGTTGTATTATCAAGATCATAAGCCCGATTATGTGATTTTAGAAACCGGACTTGGTGGAGGAGGGGATGCAACTGCTTCCCTGAGTCATAAATTATTGTCCATCATTACCTCCATCAGTTTTGATCATACGGAAATCTTAGGGGATACCTTGGAAAAAATCGCGAAAGAAAAAGCAGGAATCCTTCTTCCTGGAGTTCCTGTGGTATATCTGGATCGAGAGGATGGTGCTGCAAGGGTGATTGCCGAGGAAGCAATGCAACTTGGGTGTCCTTCCTATCCAGTCAAATCCAAGGAACTAAAAGGGGTACAAAGCCATAATCATATTGATTTTTCCATGGAAAGTGAGTATTATAGAAACAGCCTTTTTTCTATAAATAATGTGGGTCTGTTTCAGATGGAAAATGCGGCCCTTGCCCTGACGAGTTTAGGAGTTCTTGCCAAGGTGGACCAGGGAGTTGGATCTTGTTGGAAGGAAGAGAAGGTGTTAGAGGGCATTCAGACGATGCAGTGGCCCGGACGTATGGAATCCTTAGGGGAGCATGTTTATTTAGACGGCGCCCATAATCCAGATGGAATTGCCAAGTTCTTAGAGACGGTAAGAGCATTTGCGAAGGAACCACCGGTGTATCTGCTGTTTGGTGCAGTAATGGAGAAAGATGTGGATGCCATGATTCGAGAGATTGTGGAGTCCGGTTTATTTGATGGATTTGTGATCACACAGATTCCAAATCATCGAAAGCTTCCTGCCTCCGTGATGGAACAGGAATTTCGAAAATACACCACAGCTCCCGTGCATGTGAGGGAAGATGTGGGAGAGGCTTTCGCTTTTGCTAAAAGTCTGGGAGGCTTTTTATTTATTGCGGGTTCCCTGTATTTGGTGGGCGAGATTAAGAGCATGAGTGATAAAGAGGAAAAGTTATGATTAATTTTGATGAAGAGATTAAGAAGTTCCAGCCAAGTCTGGAAGTGGATGCAGCAGAGAATGCAATTTATAACAATGAGATGCCGGATGTAACCGATGTCATTAACAATATTATGGCAGAGATTATGATCCATGAACAGGAGCAGCCATTATGAGATGTTATCGATGCAATGCACCGCTGTCTGATACAGAGGATTTCTGTACTCAGTGTGGCGCAGACGTAACGGTATATCGAAGAGTAGCAAAAACCTCCAATTCGTATTATAACAAGGGCCTTGCCAAGGCTCAGGTGCGGGATTTGTCCGGAGCTGCGGATTGTCTAAAGACCAGTTTGCGTCTGAATAAAAGAAATATTAATGCCAGAAATTTATTAGGCCTTGTGTACTGTGAGATGGGTGAAGTCGTGGAAGCCCTGGCACAGTGGGCCATTAGTAAGAATATTAAGCCGGAGATGAATATTGCTTCGGTATTTATTAAAAAGATCCAGGCGGATCAGAATCAGTTCGATGAACTGAGTCAGTCCATTCAGAAATACAACTTAGCTCTGCATCATGCACAGACGGGTAATTTCGATTTGGCGGAGATTCAGTTAAAGAAGATTTTGACCCAGAATGTGAAATTTGTGAAGGCGGAGCAGTTATTGGCACTGTTGTATTGCCGTAAGGAAGATTATGCAAGAGCCAAGAAGTGTTTAAAGCATACCTTAAAGGTGGATCGTTCCAATACTCTTTCCCAGCGGTATTTAGCGGAGATTGAGACCTTGGAATATGAGCTTTCCAAGGAGAATGTGGATACCTTCCTGCCAAGCCGAAAGAAAAAGAAGAATAATCAGGTGGATGTGAAGCCGTTAAATGGTAATGATGTGATTATGCCATCCACTACGTATAAAGAGCCAGCCAATGGGGCCATCACCGTAATTGATATCTTAATCGGTGTGGTGATCGGTGCAGCCATTATCTGGTTTTTAATTATGCCTGCCCGCTTGCAGAGCAAGATGCAGGAATACAATGAGAATTTAAATGAATATACCGTGCAATTATCCAATAGTAATTCTGAAATTGAGGTATTAAAGAGTCAGTTAGCCCAGTTAGAAGCCAAGAATAAGGAGTTAGAAGATACTGCCAGCAATTCCGGTGTTTCCAATGCCAATGCAGCAGTCTACGAAGCGTTACTTGCAGCCGCATATAATTATATTAATGCGGACCAGGTGGCAGCGGCGGAAGGCATTCTTGCTTTGAATTCGGAAGAACTTACCGGTACTGCGGAGACCAATCTTTATAACAAGATTAAGAGTGATTGTTTTGCACCGGCAGCTACCGCTCTTTATGAAGCCGGAGAAGAATACTACAATGACAAGGAATATACCAAGGCCATCGATAGCTTGGAACGTTCTTACAAGTTAAATGGGGAGAGCGTGGAGACGATTTATTATCTTGCTCAGTCCTATGCGGCACTGAAGGAGAATACCAAGGCCAAGACCTATTATCAGCTTATTGTGGATCAATATCCGGATAGTTTCTATGTAACGGAAGCTAGCGCATTTATTAAAGCGAATTAATCTCTAGAATCAGTGAACACGTAATATGCAAAAGATAGCGAACCAGACCCAAAGTAGCCTGGTTCGCTAATTTTGAGTAAGGAGTGTGGATGGAGTTTAAAGATAAATTGTGTTATCTCATGGATATCACCAATATGAGTAATAAAGCTCTAGCGAATGAGCTCAATGTGGATGCATCATTAATTAGCCTCTTTCGAACCGGACGAAGAAAACTTCCAAGGAACAAGAATTCCGTGAATAATCTATCCGCAGTCTTTGCCAAGCACTGTCTATCCGATTATCAGATTCAGGCCTTAGTAGATATGATTGGCCGCAGTAAGATTCCACCGGAGTCCATGGATGGCATGGCGGAGATGATTGCGGACTGGTTAATGGATAAGCCCATGGGAGTGGACGAATTCCTACGGGGCATGGAACAGATTGTGGCCACGGAGGATGAGGATGCCGAGCTTTTATTAGCTGCCAGCAATCGCTATTGGAGTGATGGAGCATTAGAAAGGGGAAGTTCTTCTAATGAGAATCTGATTCCGATTTTTTATGGAGATGAACAGAAGAAAGTTTCTTTTCGACATTTTGTAGAGTCCATTGCGGCTTTAAAGGAACCCACCACCATCTATTTTATGTTGGAAGGGGGACTGGATTGGTTTTTCCAGAATTACAATGAAACCTCCCAGGGTGTGGGCTTTGTGAATCAGGCCCTGCAGCGGGGACATCGTATTATCCAGATTTTTCCACCAACCTATAACTTAGATGATGTTACGGATGTCATGTCCAGATGGCTTCCAAGATACTTAACCGGTCAGGTGGAGTCCTATTATTACCCTCGTATGCGGGATCATTTGTTACAGCGTACCCTGATGGTATGCCCGGGAGTGGCAGCACTTTCCTCCGTATCCGTGGGGGCTGAGGGACAGAGTGAATATACGTTATTTTCTAAAAATGAGAAATTCATAGAGGCCACCCTTACTGAATTTAAAGAGATCATGAAGGTTTGCCGGCCAGCTATGGAAGTCTTTGAGGATGCCAGAGATTATGACCGGATGCTCATGGACTATTATCGCATGGAAGATGATCATTATCAGTGTTCCTGGGGACTTTCTCCGAACACCATGCCACCGGAGGTGGTGGACTTGTTAATGAAAGAGTCCAAGATTCAGACCTCTGCGGCCAATTTTTCGGCCATCAAGGAGAGCTACCAGGCCTTAATTCGGAATTTGGAGCATGGTTGGGACTATTATGACATGATCATGCTGGAAGAACCGGAGAATATCCTGAAAGGCCGGTTGAATATTTTAGGAACACCGACGGAGGGATATGCAATTCCGCTATATACCCCCAAGGTTTATGTAAAACATTTGGAAAATATCTTTCAGTTAATACGGCGCTATCCCAACTATCACCCTGTGATTCAGAGTGGAGAAATGCCTAGAAATATATTAATTGCCGGGGATCATTATGCGGCAGTCACGGGAATTACTCATCCGGTGAAGGTGTTACGCACCACCCAGCCCCAGGTTGTCCATGTATTTCAAGAGGGATATCTGCGTCAGGCGGAGCGCTTAGGCGTGGACGGCGTATACCGGGAGCGGTATTTACGACGCATTCGATCCCTGATCATTCGCTTAGAAGCGGAATGGCCAAAATAAAGGATTTTAGTACAAGATCAATGTAAAGAGAGGATATGTAACATGATTAACAAATTAGTAGGAAAGATTCAAAAGCTGGATGCACCAATCGTGGTAGGACTTGACCCAATGCTGTCCTATATTCCAGAGCATGTGGTAAAGAAGGCATTTGCTGAGTATGGAGAGACCATCGAGGGAGCCTGTGAAGCAGTATGGCAGTACAATAAGGCCATTGTGGATGCCACCTATGATTTAATTCCTGCAGTTAAGCCACAGATTGCCATGTATGAGCAGTTCGGTGTGGAAGGCTTAAAGGTATTTCAGAAGACCGTGGATTATTGCAAGTCCAAGGATTTGGTAGTCATTGGTGATATTAAGCGTGGTGATATTGGATCCACTTCCACCGCTTATGCCGTAGGACATCTTGGTGGCGTGGAAATTGGCGGCAAGAAGATTAAGACCTTCAATGAAGATTTTGTTACCGTAAATCCATATCTTGGAACCGATGGTGTGAAGCCATTTATGGATGTATGTAAGGAAGAAAAGACCGGTATCTTCGTCTTAGTGAAGACTTCCAACAAGTCTTCCGGTGAGTTCCAGGATCAGCTTGTGGACGGTCGTCCATTATATGAAATCGTTGGTGAGCATGTAGCCAAGTGGGGCGAGGAACTTATGGGAGATTCCTACAGCTACGTGGGTGCTGTTGTTGGCGCAACCTATCCTGAGATGGGTAAGGTCCTTCGCAAGCTTATGCCAAAGACCTATATTCTGGTTCCGGGATACGGCGCACAGGGCGGTAAGGCTGCAGATTTAGTGCCATACTTTAATGAGGATGGACTGGGTGCCATCGTTAACAGCTCCCGTGGAATCATCGCTGCATATAAGCAGGAGAAGTATGCATCCTTTGGTGCAGAGCATTTTGCAGATGCTTCCCGTCAGGCTGTGATTGATATGATCGAAGATATCAATGGAGCATTAAAGGCTGCTCGATAAGTAGGGAAAATGGAGAACGAACTATGTCAAAGATGGAAATTGTAACAATTGCAAAGCAGGAATGCCTTGCTCCCGGAGTATATTCGATGTGGATTCGCACCGAGGATATTGCGAGAAACGCACGTCCCGGTCAGTTTATCTCCGTCTATAGTAAGGACGGATCCAGACTGCTTCCACGTCCCATCAGTATATGCGAGATTGATGGGGATTATCTGCGCCTGGTATACCGTGTGGTGGGAAAAGGTACGGATGAATTCAAGGATTATGTTGAAGACGATACCCTTCGTGTAATGGGCCCACTGGGCAACGGATATGATGTGGAAGCGCATGAGGGTGTTGCCGTATTATTTGGCGGTGGAATCGGTGTCCCACCAATGCTGGAACTTGCCAAGCGTCTTCCCGGTAAGAAGCAGGATAAGATTGTGGTATTAGGTTACCGGGATCAAAACCTCTTTTTAAAGAAGGAATTTGATCAGGTGGCAACGGTCTATATTGCTACGGATGATGGCTCCGTGGGCATCCAGGGCAATGTCCTCGATGCCTTTAAGGAGTATGGACTTTCCGGGGATGTGTTCTATGCCTGTGGTCCTAAGCCGATGCTTCGTGGGATCAAGGCCCTTTCTGAGCAAATGCAGTGCCCAGCTTACATTTCTCTAGAAGAGCGTATGGCCTGCGGCGTGGGTGCATGCCTTGCATGTATTACCAAGACGACGGAAGTGGACGAGCATTCCCATGTGCATAATGCGCGAATCTGTAAGGATGGTCCTGTATTCTTAGCAAGTGGGGTGGAATTATAATGAAGACAAGTGTGAATTTGTGTGGTGTGGAATTAAAGAATCCGGTGATGACTGCCTCCGGAACTTTTGGCTCCGGTATGGAATATGCGGATTTTGTGGATTTAAACCGATTGGGTGCCGTAGTCACCAAGGGTGTGGCAGATCATCCATGGCCTGGTAATCCAGCACCCCGTATTGCGGAGACCTATGGGGGCATGATCAATGCCATCGGTCTTCAAAATCCTGGAATTGAAGTTTTTGCCTCCAGGGATTTACCATTCTTAGAGCAGTTTGATACCAAGGTAATTGTAAATGTCTGTGGTCATTCCGAAGAGGAATATTTAAATGTGGTGGAGCGTCTCCAGGAGGAGAAGCGTCCGGATCTGTTAGAGATCAATATCTCCTGTCCGAATGTCAAGGAAGGTGGTATTGCTTTTGGTACCCAGCCAAAGACTGCGGAAGCTATTACCAAAGCCATTAAGAAAGTGGCAAAACAGCCAATCATTATGAAATTAAGTCCGAATGTTACCAGTATTGCGGATATGGCAAGAGCTGTAGAAGCAGGTGGTGCGGATGGCGTATCCTTAATCAATACTCTGACGGGTATGAAGATTGATATTAATCGTCGTACCTTTGCTCTGGCGAATAAGACCGGTGGTATGTCCGGCCCTGCGGTAAAACCAGTGGCAGTTCGTATGGTCTATGAAGTAGCGCAGGCAGTGAAGATCCCAATCGTAGGTATGGGCGGTATTCAGTCCGCAGAGGATGCGTTGGAATTTCTTATGGCCGGCGCAACGGCAGTATCCATCGGTACGGCTAACTTCTATCGTCCTACTACAACCATCGAAGTGGTGGAAGGAATTGAAGAATTTATGCGAAAGAATCATGTGGAAGATATCCATGAATTAATCGGTTGCGTAAAGTAATTTAGAAATTGTACTAAAATAAAAAATAATTGTAGATTTTTTGTCAAAGATGGGTTATAATAAAATTCGTGATGAGGGGTCATCACAACATATTGTTCAAGAACAAGAATATAGAGAAGGTTCTTATAAATTAGGGTATGATTCGGGTTCATACCCTTTTTTCATTATGGAGGTTTTGGCATGGGTGTAACATTGGATTGGGAAGAGTATGAGCAATTAGCACGTCAGGCAGCAGCAGAAGGCTGCGTTCTGTTAGAGAATCGGGATAAGGTCCTGCCTCTATCAAAGAATGAAAAGATTTCAATTTTCGGAAGAATCCAAAATCATTATTATAAAAGCGGTACCGGTTCCGGCGGCATGGTGAATGTTTCCCATGTGATTTCCATTGTGGAAGGTTTGGAGCAAAGTGGCTATGTGGAAATCAACAAGAAATTACAGGCAGTCTATGCTTCCTGGGAAGAAGAACATCCTTTTAATGAAGGGGAGGGATGGGGAACGGAACCTTGGAGCCAGGAAGAGATGGAACTTTCGGAGGAAGTAGTGCGTGAAGCGGCTACATTTTCTAAAAAAGCCATCGTTATCCTTGGCCGAACCGCAGGGGAGGACCGGGATGCCAGTGATACACCTGGTTCTTTTCGCTTAACCCATATGGAAGAAGCCATGCTTGAAAAGGTCCGTAATGCATTTGAACAGATGATTGTGCTCTTAAATGTGGGCTCCGTGGTGGATATGAGTTTTGTGGATCGATATCATCCGGAAGGGGTGATGTATGTATGGCAGGGGGGCATGATGGGTGGCGCCGGTTGTGCGGATGTGTTAACGGGAAAAGTGTCCCCTTCCGGTCGCATGCCGGATACCATTGCCTATGAAATCAAGGATTACCCATCCCATGAGAATTTTGGGGATCCTTTGCGCAATTATTATATGGAAGATATCTATGTGGGATATCGTTATTTTGAAACATTTGCTAAGGAGAAAGTGCGCTATCCTTTCGGCTATGGCCTCTCCTATACCAAGTTTCGCACCAGTTCCTGTTCCGTGGAAAATCATGTGGAGGACGGGAATTTTAAGGTGCTTGCCACGGTGGAGAATGTGGGGGAATATCCGGGGAAGGAAGTGTTAATGTGCTTTGTGGGCAAGGCCCAGGGAAAGCTTGGAAAGCCGGAGTATGAGTTAGTTTCCTGGAAAAAGACCAAGGAACTTGCTCCGGGGGAAACGGCGAAGATCACCATGGTGGTGCCATATGAGTCCTTAGCTTCCTTTGATGATCGGGGCGTAACGAGTGGTCCTGACAGTTTTGTGGTGGAGAAGGGGGATTATAAAATCTATGTGGGAGAGGATGTGCGAAACAGTCAGCTGGCAGCACAGCTCTTTTTTGCCACGGATTTAGTGATGGAGAAATTGTCCCATGCTCTTGCGCCAGTCCTTCCTATGAAGCGCATGTGCCACGGGGAAGAGGGAGCGCTTTCCTATGAAGAAGTGCCATTATTACAAGAGTCCGAAGAGATCCGCATGGCAGCAGAGCGGGAAGCATTAAAGGTTTTCTGGGACGAGCGGATGGAAGAAGCCCCAAAAAAGCCGGGATTTGGTAGTTGGAAGCTTTCGGATTGCATCTTAGAAGATGGGGAAGTTTCTTTGGAGGATTTCGTATGCCAGCTTACGGATGAGGATCTTTCCTGTCTGATTCGTGGAGAAGGCATGGGAAGTAGCTTAGTTACTGCAGGAACCGCCTCTGCCTTTGGTGGTGTGTCAAAGCACCTTCGAGAACTGGGGATTCCGGCAGTCTGTTGTGATGATGGGCCAAGCGGCATGCGTCTGGATAGTGGTATGAAGGCCTTTTCCCTTCCGAATGGAACCATGCTTGCCAGTTCCTTTAATACGGATTTGGTGGAAGCATTGTATCATTGCACGGGACTGGAGATGGTGCATAACCAGGTGGAATGCCTCTTAGGTCCGGGCATGAATATCCATAGACATCCACTAAATGGAAGAAATTTTGAATATTTCTCCGAGGACCCATATGTGACCGGTCGTATGGCCAGGGCGATGTTACGGGGACTTACGAGCGTGGGAGTTACGGGAACGATTAAGCATTTTTGTGCCAATAATCAGGAATATGAGCGTCGTCGTACGGATAGTGTCATTTCTGCAAGAGCACTGCGGGAAATTTATCTCAAAGGCTTTGAGATGGTGGTAAAGGCGGGGTTAGTAAGTACGGTGATGACCACCTATGGACTGTGTAATGGACTTTATACTGCCTCCAATTATGATTTAAATACCACGATCCTTCGAAAGGAATGGGGATATGAGGGCGTGGTGATGACGGACTGGTGGGCAGAAGTGAATACCAGAACTGCGCCAAATCCAAGCGTAAAAGACTATGCGGCCATGATTCGGGCGCAGAATGACTTATATATGGTATGTACGAATGGGGATTGCAATGACATTGGGGATAATACCCTAAGTTCCCTGAATGATGGAAGTTTAACCAGGGGAGAACTCCTTCGCTCTGCTAAAAATATCTGTGGAGTAGTGGGAAAGAGTATGGCCATGAAGCGTCTAAAAAAGGAAGCCCTTCGTGTGGAGATGATTCATCGCCCAGACAAAGAAGGGGATCTTTTGGGCGAAGATGTGGAATATGTGCGCCTTGAAAAGGAGCTTACGGTGGAATTAGAAGACCGGCTCTATGACCGGGGGGAGGATGTAACGGTAGCTTTGGATGTGAGTGAACTTACAAGCTATGAGATTACCTTAGAAGCAAGTTCTAGCTTAGCATCCACGGCCCAGCTTTCTGTAAGTCTGTATTATACGGGAGTTCCATTTGCTACCTATACCTTCCAGGGTGGCGCTGATCATATGCGGATAACGAAGGAACTTGGAATGCATAGTAGATTTGCAGTATTACGCTTTCATCTGGCTTCCGGCGGACTTTGCTTACATCGAATCTACTTGACTCGTAAGGAAACGAAGGATTGAAAAAAGCCCCACCCTATGCTACAATGAGTCGAATATGGACTTTTGTAGTCCTTCTTAGGAGGATATTATGGTAGAGAGCTATAAGCAGGAATTTATCCAGTTCATGGTGGATTCTGAAGTACTTCGTTTTGGTGATTTCACATTAAAGAGTGGAAGAAAGTCCCCATTTTTTATGAATGCAGGACTCTATGTAACTGGTAGCCAGTTAAAGAAGTTAGGTGAATATTATGCGAAAGCAATTCACGAGACCTATGGGGATGATTTTGATGTACTGTTTGGACCAGCCTATAAGGGTATTCCAATTAGCGTGGTAACTGCCATTGCCTATAGTGAATTATATGGTAAGGAAGTTCGTTATTGTTCCGATCGTAAGGAAGCCAAGGATCATGGCGCAGACAAGGGTAATTTCCTTGGAAGCCCATTAAAGGATGGGGACCGTGTGATTATGATCGAGGATGTAACTACTTCTGGTAAATCCATGGAAGAGACCGTACCTAAGGTACGTGGTGCAGCCAATGTAACCATTAAGGGATTAATGGTTTCCTTAAATCGTATGGAAGTTGGTATGGGTGGTCAAAAGTCCGCTTTGGAAGAGATCACAGATACCTACGGCTTCCCGGCACATGCAATTTGTTCCATGGCAGATGTAGTTGAGACATTACATAACAAGCCATACAAGGGACAGGTAGTGATTGATGATGCCTTAAAGGCTTCTATTGATGCATATTATGCACAGTATGGCGTAAAATAAGGAGGAATGAACATGGATGAGAAGCAGTTTAAGTTAATGAAGGGCTCAGGAGCATTAAATATCGCAACGGGGATCGTTGTACTTACGACTGGGATTGTAGTTGGTATCCTCTTAATCGTGAATGGTGCAAGACTTCTTTCCAGCAAGAGTAAGAACTTATTCTAACTTATGGGTAGTGCAAATATCAGAATGAATAAAGAGGTTTTTAGTGAATAGAAAAGTAAAACATAAGGTAATTTGCGGCATTTTCTTTGCCGTATATCTGGTATTACTTTTATATTTCTTGTTTTTTGCAGAAAGTTTTGGTAGAACCAATATCCCGGAAGGGTATCAGTATAATTTGATGCCATTTCATGAAATTAACCGTTATCTTTTAAATTATGAGGTACTTGGTTGGAAATTGGTATTCTTGAATTTGATTGGAAATGTACTGGCTTTTGTCCCACTTGGATTTTTAGTTCCGGTCTTTTTTGATCCGAAACCACGATTTCTTCGCATGTTTGCGGTATCCGTCCTACTTTCCTTCGGTGTAGAACTGATCCAATTAGTATTTCAGGTGGGAAGCTTTGATGTGGACGATATTCTGTTAAATACCTTGGGAAGCATGATCGGATATGGAATCTATCGTGTGGCGAGAGTCTATTATCGTGCAAGGTTTGACATGATTTATGAGGAACAAGAATAAGTATGAGTAATAAAGTGAAATTTAGCGACAGGCATACCTCCCTTGGAGGTGTGCTTTCTGTTATTTTAGGTAGTATTACGATTTTGTTGAGTATTGTGGCCATTGCCATCTCCTATGCTCACGGTGGTCAGGGACCTTTAGTGGTGGGAGCCTTGGGAATTGCTGCATTCTTATTCGACTTATGTGGCCTGGTCATTGGCCTGGTAAGCTTTAAGGAGCAGGACAAATATTACACCACCTCCGTGGTAGGAACCCTGATGTGTGGAGTGCTCTTTGTGTTGTTTTTCTCGATTTTGATGATGGGATTATTCTAAGATGTACTATAAAATGCTAGGAGATACGGATGGTAATTAGTGAAGAATTGCGTAGTGCCAATAAATTAATCGAAGAACGCTATCAGTTGGCAGCAGGACGGTTAAAGGAACTGTCCGATGAAATCGTGAATGAGGGGGTACTTTCCGAAGGACTTTCGGAATATTTCCTTGCCATGGTAAGCTTTAGTAAGGTGGTCTTAGAAACCCACACCCTGATTGAAAGCGGAGCCTTCTATAAGCTCCCCTTAGACCTTCTGCAAATGAATAACACGCTCCTATATGCCGACATCCTGCCAGAGCATTATGAGTCCAGTTTTGCCAATCCCCGATATGCGAAAAAGCGCTTGGGAGAGGAATTAGGGAATCTCTTATCCTATCTGTATATGGAACTACGAGGCATGATCATATATGCCTTCGAGCAGCGAAAAGAAGATTTGACGGTGATGTTAGAACTTCTCTTAGAAGTCTATGGACTAGTAAGAGGAGCTTTTGAAACCGAGGAAAGCGGGGATTTAAAGGGGTTAACCAAGGAAAATTCAGTGGTCCTTGCGAAGGAAGTAAAGGATACCCTTTACTGGTTTGCCAGTGATTATGCGGATCATTTTGTGGCAAGAAGAATTCGGGAACAGATTGATCCAACCCTGGATTTTGCCAATCAGATTATCCAGGGAGAAGACTTGGATGATGTTCGTTATCTATATTTCTTCGGAGAATATATTGGAGAGAATGAGCTTGGACTTGCCAGATTCCTTTCCTCCTTACCAGAAGACGAAATAAGTGCCATGGCTTCCACCTTTGTGGAAGGATATCGCAAGGGCTTTGAAGTGATGAATAAGCCACTTCATAAGAAGAAGACGGTGAATATCCGATATCACTTAGGATTGGAGAAGATGATTCGAAAGGCCATGGAAGGTTTCCAAAATCTTGGACTTTCAAGCACCATCTACCGTGCAGCCACGGAGCGGGTGAATAAGAGAATGCATATTCGGAATGGTTACTATGGTGCCATTGCCAATCTTCAGATGGATTATGATCATCGCTTTGATCAGGCTATTTTTCTGGATAAGGCCTATATGACAAGAATTCTGGAAGTGACGAAAGCCACCTATGATACTTATGAACAGGAAGCCAGAGTCTTTGGCGGACCGGCGGTGGTGGAGACTTTTGGAGAAGATCCATTAGAGCCGGAGAGTAAGCCAGAAGCCCTAAGCCTTAGTAAGAAGCAGAAGGAATTATCCGTAGCATTAACCAATGAACTGGGGGAATTAACCAGTAAGTACATCTTAGGAGAAGAGCGAAGCTTTACCATTATCGCCTTCCCGGTACCGGAAATCGGGAAGGATTTTGAAGCCATCTTCCATGAGACGGTGAAGATCAATACCCTGGATTATGAATTATATAAAGAGATTCAGACGAAACTGATTAACGAATTATCCCCTGCGGAATATGTGGAAGTGGTGGGAGCCGGTGAGAATCGCACCAATATCCGGGTATCCATTATGCCTATGACGGATCCAACAACCCAGGCCACCTTCGAAAACTGTGTGGCGGATGTGAATATTCCTTTAGGAGAAGTGTTTACTTCTCCGCAGTTAAAGAATACCACGGGAATCATTCATGTAAGTCAGGTATATTTAAATGATATCTGTTTTAATAATTTCACCATGGAATTTAAGGATGGAATGATCGTGGATTATTCCTGCGATAATTTTGCCCTGGAAAAGGACAATAAGGATTTAATTCATCAGACCGTACTTTTTGATCATGATACTCTTCCTATGGGAGAATTTGCCATCGGTACCAATACCACGGCTTATCGCATGGCCAATCGCTATCAGATCCTATACAAATTACCAATTCTCATTGTGGAAAAGACCGGTCCTCACTTTGCCGTGGGAGATACCTGTTATTCCCGTTCCGAAGATGTGGCAGTATATAATCCGGATGGCAAGGAAATTATTGCCAGGGATAATGAAGTCTCCTTACTTCGGAAAGAAGATCCATCCAAAGCATATTTTAACTGCCATACGGATGTAACGATCCCATATCGGGAGATCGGTGGGATTACGGCTGTATGGAGGGATGGTAGTCGCCACGAGATCATGAAGGATGGACGTTTTGTGGTGGAGGGCTGCGAAGAATTGAATAAAGCTCTGGACGAGTAGTACCGTGGTACGTATGGAAATACATTGAAAAGTAAAATTCCATATTATATAATAAAAATGGTGCGTTTTTATGGACGTACCTAGGAAAGTAGAAAATTATAGGAGGCTTGTTATGGCACAAGTAGGTATTGTAATGGGTAGCGACTCAGATATGCCAGTAATGGCAAAGACTGCAGATATTTTAGAGCAGTTAGGAATTTCGTATGAGATGAAGATCATCTCCGCCCACAGAGAACCTGATGTATTCTTTGAATATGCAAAGACTGCAGAAGAGCGCGGTCTTTCCGTATTAATTGGAGGAGCTGGTATGGCAGCTCATCTTCCAGGGATGTTAGCAGCAGTGTCTGCACTTCCAGTCATCGGTATTCCAATGCATACCACATCCCTTGGCGGTCGTGATTCCCTGTATTCCATCGTTCAGATGCCTTCCGGAATCCCAGTAGCAACCGTGGCAATCAATGGTGGTGCCAATGCAGGACTTCTTGCAGCCAAGATCTTAGCAACTGCGGATCCAGCACTTCGCCAGAAGTTAAAGGATTATTCCAAGTCCTTAAAGGAACAGGTGGAAGCCAAGGATGCCAAGTTACAAGAGATTGGATATAAGAAATATATGGAAAAGTAATTCCGCATGGGCTTGATGCGCATTTGGAATTATGCGAAATAAGAATCATATCAGATATAGGAGAGTAAAGATGGATTATAAGAGTTCAGGTGTTGATATTGAAGCAGGATACAAGTCCGTAGAATTAATGAAGGCTTCCGTAAAGGAAACCATGAGACCGGAAGTACTTGGTGGTCTTGGCGGATTTTCTGGTGCGTTTTCTTTAGCAAACATTAAGAATATGGAAGAACCAGTGCTTCTTTCCGGTACGGATGGATGTGGAACCAAGGTAAAGCTTGCCATCGTGATGGATAAGCATGATACCATCGGTATTGATGCGGTAGCAATGTGTGTGAATGACGTTGCCTGTGCAGGTGGCGAGCCATTATTCTTCTTAGATTACATTGCATGTGGTAAGAATGTTCCGGAAAAGATTGCAACCATCGTTGGTGGTGTTGCAGAAGGATGTAAGCAGTCCGAGTGTGCTTTGATCGGTGGTGAGACCGCAGAGCATCCAGGTTTAATGCCGGAAGAAGACTACGATCTTGCAGGATTTTCCGTAGGTGTTGTGGACAAGAAGGACATTATCACCGGAGAGGAGATTGCTTGTGGAGATACCTTGATCGGTATTGGTTCAAGTGGTGTTCATTCCAATGGTTTCTCCTTAGTACGTAAGGTATTTGAGAAGGAATTAACCAAGGAAGGTTTAAATACTTATTATGATGAGCTTGGTAAGACTTTAGGGGAAGCTTTACTTGCTCCAACCATTATCTATGTGAAGGCTTTAAAGTCCATTAAGAACGCAGGTGTTCGTATTCATGGTTGTAGCCATATCACCGGTGGTGGTTTCTACGAGAATATTCCAAGAATGCTTCCAGAAGGAAAGAGAGCTGTGGTAGAGAAGAATTCCTACGAAGTTCCTGCCATCTTTAAGCTTCTTGCGAAGAAGGGTAATATTGAAGAGCATATGATGTACAATACCTTCAACATGGGGCTTGGTATGGTACTTGCAGTAGATCCTCAGGATGCCGATGCAACCATCGCAGCCATCGAGGCAGCAGGTCAGAAGGCTTGGGTTGTTGGTAAGGTAGAGGATGGAGAGAAGGGAGTTACTGTATGCTAAGAATTGCAGTATTAGTATCCGGTGGCGGAACCAATCTTCAGGCAATTATTGATGGGGTAAAGGATGGTTCCATCCCCAATACCCAGATTGCCGCAGTGATTTCCAACAATGCCGGGGCTTATGCCTTGGAGCGTGGAAAACAGAACGGCATTGAAAGCATTCTTCTTTCTCCGAAGGATTTTCCGGACCGAGAAGCTTATAATGAGGCACTTCTTGCAACCATTGACTCCTGCAATGTGGATTTAGTGGTACTTGCAGGATTCTTAGTGAAGATTCCAGAACAGGTGGTGCAGAAGTATTCCCATCGCATCATTAATATTCATCCATCCTTAATCCCATCCTTCTGCGGTGTGGGTTATTATGGATTAAAGGTGCATGAAGCAGCCCTGGCCCGTGGCGTGAAAGTAACCGGTGCCACAGTGCATTATGTGGATGCAGGCATGGATACTGGCCCAATTATTTTACAGAAAGCAGTGTATGTACAGGAGGGGGATACCCCAGAAGTATTACAGCGTCGTGTGATGGAAGAGGCAGAATGGAAGATCCTTCCACAGGCCATTGCCATGATTGCGAAAGAACATGCATAAGAATACACATAAGAATATGCATCAATAAAACCGACCCCGGGGTTGCCAAGCACAATCCCTGGAGGTCGGTTTTTGTTTTTAGAGGTTATTCCTGGTTTCTTAGTAGGTTGGGAGTTCAAGTCGCAGGGTGAAGGTGGAATCATCATGGGTTACCACGCTGGTTCCCCCCTGGCGGCGCATGAGCCCCAGAATGCTATCCAGCCCAATCTTGAAACTTTCATTCTTTCTTGGCACTTTTCGAATCGCATTAGTGAAGGTAATACTGCATTTTTTCTCCTCTCTGCAAATGTTTATGATGATGGGAACTTTCTCATCCGCATATTTGTCCAAATTGGAGAAGATGTTCTGGAAGACACGAATTAAATCATCCATATTCACATGAATTGTAAAGGTCTTTTCTGGTTCAAGGATCTGGAATTGGTAGCCATGATCCTTTAAAAGAATGGTATGTTCCGCTAATAGCTGCATGAATACTTCCATGCCATCAAGGCTGTCCAGACTATCCGCGGAGCGTTCCGGATGGGGATCGAAGGCTAGGAAATATTCAAAGAGTCGATCCGACATCTCCTTAATCTGGGTACAGGTATGGAAGGCACGCTCTAAGTAGGAATCATGTTCTTCTTTCGTGGTATAATGGTGGTCCTTTAAAATCTCAAGATAACCCATCTGTGTGGTGAGTGGCGTTCGAAGATCATGGGAGAGGGCGGTGACAAGCTCGGAGTTGGCCATGAGAGCTTCTTTTTCATTCTCCATCTGGATGCGAAGCGCGTCCTTCATGGAATTTAAGCTTCCTGCCACATCCGATAATTCATCCCTGCCACGAATGGGAATTTCATAGGTTAAGTCCCCATGCTCAAAGATATGAATACCTTCGGTAATGGCAGCGATGTAATGAATCTTCTTACGAACCAGAAGAAAAAGTAGGATGAGACCGAAGATCACACTGATGAGAAGACTGATTAACAATAACTGTTGCATCAGTTCATACAGGTAGTCCCCCACAATATATAAAGTTCCTTCCCCGTCAGAAAAATGAATGGTGTAGGCATGATATCCAGAGATGGTATCAAAATTCACAGGGTTTTCCAGGCTCTTTTGGTATTCTGGATTGGAAAGATCATAATACTCCGGAGACATGGAATAGAGGAAGGAGTCAAAATATTCCCGATCCTCTCGAATGAGATAATAATAAGTGAGGGGATGTTCCTCGCTCCATTCTCCGAAGGCTTCAAAATCCTGGATGGAATAGTGCTGCATTTCCACCATGACGGAGAAGCTAAGAGAGTCCTCATTTAGTTTTTTAAGATAATAGTCCTCGGCTTTGTTGGTATTTAACAGATGCTCACCACAAAACTGCAGGGTAAAAAACAGCGCTGCACTTAATAGAAAACTTCCGATAATAGCTCCCATTAACTCTAAGTAGAGCCGATGGAGTTTAAAGTGTTTTTTGACTTTCATGAAATCTTATAACCCTTTCCCCATACGGTAAGAATGTGTTCTGGTTTGGCTGGATCCACTTCTAGCTTGGTACGGAGGTTTCGAATATGCACCATGATGGTGGCATTGGAACTGTATAGATAGGGTTCCTTCCAGATGGTTTCATAGATGGTCTGGGCGGAGAATACTACGCCGGGACGACTCACAAGAAGACGAAGGATCTGATATTCTAATTCCGAAAGAGGAACTTCTTTTTTGGTTCCATCTTCGGACATCAAAAAGATTTCATTCTTTTCCTTAGAAACCCAGAGGGAATCATAAGTATAATAGGAATCATCCACAGGAAGTTCCTTGCCTCGGTAGACATAATAACGGCGCAGAAGACTTTTCACTCTGGCCATTAACTCCGCCTTGGAGAATGGTTTGGAAAGATAGTCATCCGCTCCTGTGGTAAGTCCCAGGGCCTTATCCGAATCCGTTCCTTTGGCAGTTAAAAATAGAATCGGCATGGAATAATTTTTCCGAATGGTCTGACAAACCTCCAGACCGGAGATGCCGGGCATCATAATATCTAGAAGAACTAGATCAATACTTGGATCCAGGGCTTCTAAAGCTTCCTCTCCGTTGGATGCTTCTAAGACTTCATATCCCTCACTATGGAGGAGAATCTTTACAATATTTCGAATTTCTTCGTTATCATCGACAATTAATATTTTCTGCGCAGCCATACTACCACCCCTTCATGGGAGAAGTATAACATACCCCATGGAATTTTAGATAAGGGGAGGAAATATTTTAGATTTTTTAAGATTTGGAAAATATGGAAATAATGTGTTTTCCTTGAATAATTCTATTAACTCCGATATAATGAAACGGATAGCGAAATGAAGGAGGAAAGAACTTTCGTCCTTTTTTCAAGAATAAGTTAGTGTAAATAAAAGGAGATAGCCATGAAGGTACTTGTAGTTGGCGGCGGCGGAAGAGAGCACGCATTATGTTGGAAGATCAGTCAGAGCAAGAAGGTGGATAAGATCTATTGTGCTCCAGGTAATGCAGGTATCGCAGAAGTTGCAGAATGTGTTGCAATTGGTGCGATGGAATTTCAGAAATTAGTTGCATTTGCCAAGGAGAAGGAAATTGATTTAACCGTTGTTGGTATGGATGATCCTCTCTGCGGTGGTATTGTGGATGCCTTCGAAGAAGCTGGCCTTCGTGTGTTCGGACCTCGTAAGAATGCAGCGATTTTAGAGGGTTCCAAGGCATTCTCCAAGGATTTAATGAAGAAATATAACATTCCAACGGCAGGATATCATAATTTTACTTCCCCTGAGGAAGCATTGGCTTTCTTAGAGACTGCTACTTATCCAACCGTATTAAAGGCGGATGGTTTAGCCCTTGGTAAGGGTGTATTAATCTGTAATACCAAGGAAGAAGCCTTAGCTGGTGTAAAGACCTTAATGGTGGACAAGCAGTTTGGTGATTCCGGTAATACCATCGTTGTGGAAGAATTTATGACCGGTCGTGAAGTATCCGTATTATCCTTTGTGGATGGTAAGACCATTAAGATCATGACCTCTGCACAGGATCATAAGAGAGCAAAGGATGGGGACCAGGGCTTAAATACCGGTGGTATGGGAACCTTCTCTCCAAGTCCATTCTACACTGCAGAAGTGGATGAGTTTTGTAAGAAGTACATCTACCAGGCTACCGTGGATGCCATGGCGAAGGAAGGCAGAGAATTTAAGGGAATTATCTTCTTTGGATTAATGTTAACAGCCAATGGCCCAAGAGTCTTAGAATATAATGCACGTTTTGGCGATCCTGAAACCCAGGTAGTTCTTCCTCGGATGAAGAATGATATTGTGGAAGTATTCGAAGCATGTATCGATGGAACTTTGGATCAGATTGATCTTCAGTTTGAGGACAATGCAGCAGTCTGTGTTGTTTTAGCATCCAATGGATATCCAGAGCATTATGAGAAGGGCTTTGTGATTAGCGGCTTAGAGAACTTCAAGGACAAGACGGATTATTTTGTATTCCATGCAGGAAGCAAGAAGGCAGAAGCTGGTATTGTAACCAATGGTGGTCGTGTTCTTGGTGTTACTGCAACCGGTAAGGATTTAAAGGAGGCTCGTAAGAAGGCTTACGAGGCTACGGAGTGGATTCACTTCGATAATAAGTATATGCGCCACGATATTGGTAAGGCAATTGATGAGGCCTAAGAAAACATTTGTACCGAAGAGCGTTACATATGCGGGGATAGCGTTCTTTCAATAATTTTTTAAGAAAGAAAGAGGGAAGCATTATGGTATCTAACGAATCACCAGAAGATTATCTGGAGGCAATCTTAGTTTTATCCAAGGACGGCGAGCAGGTTCGTTCCGTGGATATTGCCAATTATATGGGCTATAGTAAACCAAGCGTATCCGTTGCGATGAAGAGACTTCGTGAGCGCGGATATATTCACATGGATCCTTATGGTAAGGTATCCTTAAGTGACACAGGACGGGATTTAGCACAGAAGATTTACGAACGTCATGTGGTAATCTCTCACTGGTTAATTACCATCGGAGTATCCGAGGAAGTTGCTTATCGCGATGCATGTCGTATTGAGCATGTGTTAAGTGATGAGTCATTTGCAGCCATGAAGCGTCTTGGATGCATGAATTGCCTGGATCACGACTGCGAGAAGCGTGGCGAGGCATAAAAAGACAACAAAGAAAGGAATTGTAATACCCAATGATCAGCGCCAATAATGTCACCTATCAGGTGGGAAAGAAGCCTCTGTTTGAGGAAGTGAATATTAAATTCATCGAAGGAAACTGTTATGGATTGATCGGAGCCAATGGTGCCGGTAAATCCACCTTTTTAAAGATTTTATCCGGACAGTTAGAGCCAACCAAGGGAGATATTTTTATCACCCCAGGTCAGAGACTTTCCTTCTTACAGCAGGATCACTTTAAGTATGATGAATATACGGTTCTTGATACCGTAATTATGGGTAATGCTCGTCTTTACGAGATTATGAAGGAGAAGGATGCCATCTATGCCAAGGAGGATTTCACGGAGGAAGATGGTATTAAGGCCAGTGAGTTAGAGGGCGAATTTGCTACCATGAATGGATGGGAAGCAGAGAGTGATGCCTCCACCTTATTAAATGGTCTTGGAATTCCAACAGAACTTCATTATAACCAGATGAGCACCTTAAATGGTAACGAGAAGGTGAAGGTTCTTCTTGCGCAGGCATTATTTGGTAATCCAGATATCTTATTACTGGATGAGCCTACCAACCACTTGGATTTGGATGCGATTGCATGGTTGGAAGAGTTCTTAATTAATTTTGATAACACTGTCATTGTGGTATCCCATGACCGTTATTTCTTAAATAAGGTCTGCACTCAGATTGCAGATATTGATTATGCGAAGATTCAGCTCTATGCTGGTAACTACGATTTCTGGTATGAGTCCAGCCAGCTGTTGATCAAGCAGATGAAGGAAGCGAATAAGAAGAAGGAAGAGAAGATTAAGGAATTACAGGAATTCATTCAGCGTTTCTCCGCCAATGCTTCCAAGTCCAAGCAGGCTACTTCTCGTAAGCGTGCTTTGGAGAAGATTGAGTTGGATGATATTCGTCCATCCAGTCGTAAGTATCCATATATTGATTTTAGACCATTCCGTGAGATCGGTAATGAAGTATTGCAGGTAACCAATCTTTCTAAGACCATTGACGGTGTCAAGGTATTGGATAATATTTCCTTTATCTTAAATCGTGAGGATAAGGTGGCTTTCGTAGGTTCTAACGAGCTTGCAACCACCACACTCTTTAAGATCTTAGCAGGAGAGATGGAGCCGGATGAGGGTGACTATAAGTGGGGTGTAACCACAACCCAGGCATATTTCCCTAAGGATCCGGGGGCAGAATTTTCTTCCAACGATACCATCGTAGAATGGCTGACTCAGTATTCTCCAGATAAGGATACCACCTATGTTCGTGGATTCCTTGGAAGAATGCTTTTTGCCGGAGATGACGGCGTGAAGAAGGTAAAGGTATTATCCGGTGGTGAGAAGGTACGTTGCCTTCTGTCCAAGATGATGATCAGCGGCTCCAATGTACTAATTTTAGATGAGCCAACCAACCATTTGGATATGGAATCCATTACCGCATTGAATAATGGTTTGATTAAGTTCCCAGGTGTGTGCCTGTTTACCTGTCACGATCACCAGTTCGTACAGACCACAGCCAACCGTATTATGGAAATTATTCCAAATGGTACCTTAATCGATAAGATGACCACCTATGACGAGTACTTAGAAAGCGATGAGATGGCTAGAAAGCGTCAGGGTGTTGCAAATGAAGTAGTAGAAGATGAAAGCGGAAGCGAAGACGAATCTTCTAACGAATAAAAGGGTGCCCTGGAAGGAATTCCGGGGCATTTCTATTTTAAAGCATCATAAGGAGGAGCAAGAATGAAAGGATTATCCAACAAAAACCTTGCGGATTTTCAGAAGAATTTTTCGCAGGATGGAAGAAATCAGCTGGCAGCCAATAATGCCGTAAGAAATGGAGTATTGGAGTCTAGCACCAATTATGCAAGAACCAGAGAATTACCATTTACCTTTTCCATTGACTTAAAGCAGGGAAAGATTACCAATCAGAAGGCATCCGGTCGTTGCTGGATCTTTGCCGCAACCAATGTACTTCGTTATGAGATGATTCAGAAATTTAAATTAGAAACCTTCGAATTATCCCAGAATTACCTGTTCTTCTACGATAAACTCGAGAAGGCCAATTACTATCTTGAAAGCGTGTTAAAGACTGTGGATGAGCCAATTGATGGAAGACTTTTCTCCTTCATTAATGCCAATCCCCTGCAGGATGGCGGTCAGTGGGATATGGTTGCGAACTTAATCCGTAAGTACGGTGTCGTTCCTAAAGAAGCCTACCCGGATGCAGCATCTGCCACCAGTTCCCGCTTCTTTGATCAGTACTTAACCACCAGACTTCGCGAAGGAGCAATGCAGTTACGGGAGCTTGCCACCCAGGGCGCTAAGTCCATGGTATTACAGAAGAAGAAAATCGCAGTGATGGATGACATCTATCGCATGCTTTGCATCAGCCTTGGGCAGCCTCCTAAGACCTTCGATTTCACCATGAGAAATAAGGACAATAAGGTAACCCAGGACTTTGGCATTACTCCTCAGGAATTCTTTAAGAAATATATCGGTTTAAATCTGGACGACTATGTGGGATTAATTCATTCCCCACAGAAGAGTAAGCCATATAATCAGCTCTATACCGTGAAGTTTTTAGGCAATGTGGCAGAGGGCAAGGACATTGTCTACTTAAACCTTCCTATGGAGAAGATTAAGAAGGCTGCGATCAGTCAGTTAAAGGATGGTCATCCCGTATGGTTTGGTTCGGACTGCTCCAAGTTCGGACTGCGAAATGAAGGTGTCTTTGACCGGAAGGCAACGGATGTGGAAAATCTCTTCCAGGTAACCTATCACTTTGATAAGGCACAGGCCTTGGACTATGGGGACAGTGCCATGAATCATGCCATGGTGTTACTGGGAGTGAATTTAAATCAGGACAAGAAGCCGGACCGCTGGAGAATTGAGAACAGCTGGGGTAAGGATGCCGGCGGCCATGATGGTTACTATGTGGCTTCCGATGAGTGGTTTGATGACTATGTATATCAGGTGGTAGTGAATAAGAAGTATCTGGATAAGGCAACAAAGGAACTTTTAAAGGGCGAAGTAACTGCGCTTGAGCCATGGGATCCATTCGGTTCTCTTGCAGATTAGTTTTTGTCCAAATGTAATACAATGATTTCAAAATCAAGGAGGTCATATGATCTTAATTAAAGGTGGTCGGGTAGTGGATGCCGTGACCAAAACAGATGAGGTATTGGATGTCTTAGTGGATGGAAAGACCATTGTGAAGGTGGGAAAGGATTTGGACGCCACCGGGGTCGATCAGGTGATCGATGCCACGGGACTGGTGGTAGCACCGGGACTTGTGGATACCCATGTACATTTTAGAGATCCGGGATTTACTTACAAGGAAGATATTCTTACTGGCGCTAAAAGTGCTGCCAGAGGTGGCTTTACCACCGTGGTATGTATGGCGAATACCAAGCCTACGGTGGATAATGTGGACACTTTACATTATATTCAGGAAAAGGGAGAATCCACAGGAATTCATGTGCTTCAGACGGCCAATGTGACCAAGGGTATGAAGGGTGAAGAAATGGTGGATATGGATCTTCTTGCCAAGGAAGGCGCCGCAGGATTTACGGATGATGGCGTACCGATTATGAGCGAAGAAATCCTCTACAATGCCTTAGTAAAGGCCCATGAATTAGATCTTCCCGTAGCACTCCATGAAGAGGATCCACTTTTTGTAAAGCAGCCGGGTGTGAATATGGGAAAGGTTTCAGAGGCTATTGGCTATGGTGGTGCTTCTGCGGCAGCAGAGGATATCATGGTGGCCAGGGACTGCGTACTGGCCCTCTATACCGGAGCAGCACTGTGCATTCAGCATATTAGTTCCAAGAATTCCGTAGAGATTGTGAAAGCATTTAAGAAGATGGGAGCGGATGTTCATGCAGAAGCCACCCCTCATCATTTCACCTTAACGGAGGATGCCATCTTAAAGTATGGTACCGCGGCCAGAATGAATCCGCCGGTTCGTACGGAAGAGGATCGAAAGAAAATCATCGAAGGAATTGTGGATGGAACCATCGACATGATCGTTACCGATCATGCTCCACATAGCGAAGAGGAGAAGGCAAGAGAAATGGCTAAGGCTCCAAGTGGAATCACCGGTCTTGAGACTTCTTTAGCACTGGGTATTCATTCCTTAGTACAGCCGGGACATATCTCCTTAATGAAGTTAATGGAATTAATGAGTAAGAATCCTGCAGAATTCTATCGTTTAAAGCCGGGCAGTGTAGCTTGTGGAGAGTTGGCAGATCTTGTGATCTTTGGAGAAAATGAGAAATGGGTAGTAAAGAAGGAAGAGTTTGCTTCCAAGGCTACCAATAGCCCATTCATTGATTGGGAACTTCCGGGAAAAGTTCACTATACCATCTGCAATGGTGTTATTGTATATGAAGGATAGATGCAGGAGAACATGGGTATATGGAACCATGGGAACATGGGAACGTGGCAACATGGGAACGTGACAACGTGGCAACAAGGCAATATGGCAACGTGGCAACATGGCAACAAGGCAACATGGGAACATGGGGCGGGGATGGTTCCATCCATGGGTAGATTGTTCCATATATGGTGCTTGAAATACCATATTTCTTGTGATAAAATTGTCATTGTTTGGTGGAAAATGCCACCGTGTGTGCGGAAAACCGCGTAATTTATATACTTTCACATTGGAAGGAGAAAAGTAAAATGCTTAAGTTAGACAATTTACAGATTGAAAAAGTCATTGGACGTGAGATCCTTGACTCCAGAGGAAATCCTACTGTTGAGGCTGAGGTTATCTTAGCAGACGGTACCATCGGAAGAGGTACAGCACCTTCAGGAGCTTCTACAGGTGAGTTTGAAGCACTTGAATTAAGAGATGGTGATAAGTCTAGATACCTTGGAAAGGGTACTACCAAGGCTGTTGCTAATATTAATGGACCTATTTCAGATGCTATCGTTGGTTTAGATGCTTCTGATATCTATGCTGTTGATGCAGCTATGATCAAGGCTGATGGAACCGAAGATAAGTCTAATTTCGGTGCTAACGCAATCCTTGCTGTTTCCATCGCTACTTGTAGAGCAGCTGCTGAATCTTTAAATATTCCACTTTACCGTTTCTTAGGTGGTGCTCAGGCTACTACATTACCAGTACCTATGATGAACATCTTAAACGGTGGTGCTCATGCAGATAGCGCTGTTGATACTCAGGAATTCATGATCATGCCAGTTGGTGCTCCTTCTTTCAGAGAAGCTCTTCGTTGGTGTGCAGAAGTATTCCACAAGCTTAAGTCCTTAATCAAGGCTATGGGCGATGTTACCGCTGTTGGTGACGAAGGTGGTTTTGCTCCTAATCAGTTAAAGTCTGATGAGGAAGCTATCGAGAAGATCCTTGAAGCTATTAAGGCTGCTGGTTTCGAGCCAGGTAAGGATTTCATGATCGCTATGGATGCTGCTTCTTCTGAGTGGAAGAGCGAAAAGGGTAAGGGCTTCTACAAGCAGCCTAAGTCCGGTAAGGAATTTACTTCTGATGAGTTAATCGCTCACTGGGAGAAGCTTGTTGATACTTATCCAATCATCTCCATCGAAGATGGTCTTGACGAAGAAGATTGGGAAGGTTGGGCTCGTATGACTGCTAAGATCGGTAATAAGGTTCAGTTAGTTGGTGATGATTTATTCGTAACCAACACCAAGCGTCTTTCTAAGGGTATCGCTGGTGGCGCTGGTAACTCCATCCTTATTAAGCTTAACCAGATCGGTTCTGTATCTGAGACTCTTGATGCAATCAAGCTTGCTAACAAGAATGGTTACACCGCTATTTCTTCTCATAGATCCGGTGAGACCGCTGATACTACCATCGCTGATCTTGCTGTAGCTCTTAACACAGCACAGATTAAGACTGGTGCTCCTTCTCGTTCTGAGCGTGTTGCTAAGTACAATCAGTTACTTCGTATTGAGGAAGAACTTGGTGCATCCGCAGTTTACCCAGGAATGAAGGCATTCAACGTACAGAAGTAATTTTACGTACGAAATGTGCAGGTATCGTTGCCTGGCAGCGTAGCATTGCACAGAATCCATAAGAATTCACAATCCCCCGTAAGGAAACTTGCGGGGGATTTTTTTATGCAAATGTAGTTCATACTCCCCCTAAGCAATGGAGGCTGCATATGGACCATACTCATGGGGGCTGCATATGTTCCATCCCCATGGAAAAGATGGACTGGAGGTAGCGGGGAAAACAATCTGGTCTTATATAAAAATAACAATCTGAACATTTTTATATGACCACTATCGTTGTATGATAGGCAACATGAAGAACGGATCCCTTCGAAATAAAAGAACTATGAAAGAACTAGGAATGGACTGGACGAACTAGAAGTGGATGGACGAACCGGAAATGGATGGACGAACCGGAAATGGATGGATGAACCGGAAATGGATGGACGAACTAGAAGTGGATGGATGAGCCGGAAATGGACTGGACGAACTAGAAGCGGATAGACGAACCGGAATAGGACTAGAAAAGAGGAGTAGACTGATGAGTGAAGAAAAATTAGTTAATTCTGTAGATCAGCATGTGATCTCCGGAAACGTGGAAAAGAGTCAGAAGAGTGCACAGGTAGCAAAGAATCAGAAGACCATGGATGTGGTAAAGAAAGTTGCCATGGCAGGTTTAAT
>JAILGS010000028.1 GCA_024696615.1 Lachnospiraceae bacterium | reverse complement strand
TTATAAAATCAAGGTCAAGATCCTGCGTAGCACGTCTGGCATTCTTAGAAATACTGCGCATTACAACACCGCCCTTAATCGTGGCATTTCTCCCCATTCCACTCTCTGCAATTGCTTTAAGCACTATATCCTGACATAGCTTAGCTTCAGCATTTGCTTCACTATACCCTTCACCTTTAATCTTTTCTACTTCATCATGTAAATTCATTTATATCAAAGAACCTCCATCTGTATCTGATTCATAATAATTTCGCCTTTATGGAACATGTAGGCATAATCTTCTACAAGACCAAAATCCATTTCTTCGGTGATACGTCGGTAATTTTGAATGATTTCTTTATAATAGTCAAAAGGTATTTTAGACCTAAATCTCATCAATTCTACCAGCATGCGTTCTCTATTATATATCCTGATGGATATATTATTGTATTGCATTTCTTCAATGCCAGCCTCAAAAATTTCATCTTTTAAAAAAGATTGTTTTACACGGCTATCTCTAATCCGGCTATCTTCCCTTTTTGTAGCAAGATGAAAATAATCGGGAATTACATCTGTAAGAGAGTGATAATAATATGCGCTCTTATCAGTAAACACAGCTTTAGGATATTTACTCATTATTACTTCAATATCTGATATATTGCGTCTAGTAGAATATATTCCCTTTTCTTTCATGAAGATATTTCCACTAAGAATCTCTTTTTTGAGTCTATAGTCGCTTCCATATTTATCTATACATTCTTTATATGTAAGAAGCATATCTCCCCCTCCTTTAAAGTAAATATACACACTGCATTGCGCTTGTGTGTATATTTACTTCAATTATAAGATATCTTCTACTCAATCGCAACATAAATTTGAGTAAACATACACACGACACTTTTTTCCATTCCCATGGTCTTTGTCAAGTCAAAAAATTTCACACATAATACTTCCTCTTCCGATCAAATTCTTTATATATTCCAATAGGAATTCTCAGTTCTATAATCTGTTTCCTACTCTGTTTTACTTGTAAATCAGCATCCTGCATGCGGCGCTTATTTCTATTTTCTTGATGGACTGTTTTTTTCTCATTCCTAGGGACTTTTTAAAATATAAAAAAATTTTTTTATTTTTTTTGCTTGGACCCCAAAATTTTCTTCCACCCCTTCGAATTATTTAGTATCAGACAAAACACAGTGCTCTTTTAAAAAGAGCGGAAAGGAGCTTCATATGAAGAAATTATTTTATGTTATCGCTGCTACAGCACTTACAGGTACAATGGTCTTTGGTAATGTAACCACTGCATTCGCACATGGCATGCAGGGTGGACCTCAGGCTCCATCAGAAATGACTGCACCGGAAGATGCACCGGAACTTCCAGAAGGCGAAGCACCAGCATTAACGGATGAGCTTCCAGAACTTCCTACTATGGAAGACGGCGAACTTCCTGAACTTCCTACTATGGAAGATGGGGAACGTCCTGAACTTCCTACCTTGGAAGACGGCGAACTTCCAGCAAAGCCGGAGGGCGAAGATTTCGTATCCCCTGATGGCACTCCTTTAGAGGATGCTCCTGAACTTCCTGAGGGCGAGGAGCCACAGTTAACAGGAGAACGTCCTGAACTTCCTACCTTAGAAAACGGCGAACTCCCTGAACTTCCTACCTTAGAAGACGGAGAACTTCCAGCAAAGCCGGAGGGCGAAGATTTCGTATCCCCTGATGGCACTCCTTTAGAGGATGCTCCTGAACTTCCTGAGGGCGAGGAGCCACAGTTAACAGGAGAACGTCCTGAACTTCCTACGTTAGAAGACGGAGAACTTCCTGAACTTCCTACCTTGGAAGATGGGGAACGCCCTGAACTTCCTACATTAGAAGACGGCGAGCTTCCTGAGCTTCCAGAAGATGCCGAGGAAGAGAGTGAGAATGGCTTCTTTGGTTTCTTCCGCAACATCGGAAAGGCCATTGCCAACTTCTTCTCCAATTTATAAAAAAAAAGAACCAATCTACATCCCGCCGATCAACCACCCAGATTGGAGGGATGTAATTGATTTTTAGCTTCTCCTAAGATATTCTATATCTATCTCATACAAAAAGGGGAAACTATGGATTCTAGTTCAGAAAAAGCACTTCAGGTTCAACTACATCCAGAACTTGAGGACAAATTTATACAGGATCACCACCGTTTTATCATTGGATGCATCTGGCATGTAACCCATCGCTTTACCACGAACCGGGATGAGGAATATTCCATTGCCCTCATTGCTCTCCATGAAGCGATCCAGACCTATCAAGCCGATGCAGGACCATTTCAACCATTTGCCAAATTGGTCATTACCAGACGATTAACGGATTACCTTCGCAAGGAACAAAAAAAATCCTTCGAAGTTGTTGCCTCACCAGATTCCATGAATTCTGGTTACGAGGACTCGGATCGGGAAGACGAAGATACTCCTTCCAATCTTCTGATTCGAAAGAAGGTTCATGAAGCATCCATGAACACCTTCACTGCCAATGAACGTAAAAACGCTCTGGCTGCAGAAATTCAAGAAGCTCAAACGCTTCTTGCCAGCTACGGATTTTCCTTTATGGATTTAACGGAGTCTTCTCCAAAATCCGAAAAAACCAAAGAAGCTTGTAAAAAAGCAATTATTGCCCTCCTGCGACCGGGAGAATTATATGAAGAACTAAAAAAATCCGGAGCAGTTCCCATGAAAGCCTTAGCTAAGGCCAGTGGTGTTCCACTCAAAGTATTAGAGCGGCATCGCCGCTATATTATCGCTTCTGCTGAAATACTTGCAGGGGATTTTCCTCTACTAGCAGATTATCTTGATTCCATACGAAAGGAGCTTCGATCATGAAGGGTGTAATTCTCCAACGACAAAAAGAATATGCAGCCGTCCTTATGGAAGACGGAACCGTTCAGAAGCTTCGCGTATCCGGAGATGTGGGAACGGAAATTGATACCACTGTAATCACATTTGCTAAGAAACCTTCTAACAATACAAAAGCTTTCCTGTCCATGGCCATTGCGGCAGCAGTGATCCTGATCAGTAGTTTTGGTTTTACCCAATACCAGAATGTATATGCCAAGGCGGTCAGCTATGTGACCCTAGATACCTCCACGGGGGAAGATTCCTCCACTGGAATTTCCATTGAATATGCGCTAAATTCCAAGAATCAGGTCATCTCCTACACTGCTCTAAGTCCGGAAGGAGAAGTCATCGTGGAGCAATTAGAAGCCATGAATCTTGGACGTTGTAGCTTAAGCGAAGCATTGGATGCCACATCAAGCTTGCTTCCTGAGTACCAGAATGACGCCGAAGAAAATGAGGACTCTTCCATCCTTCTGAATGTGGCAACGGATCGAGAGGATGCATCCAACCAGCTTACGAAAGAACTCTCCCAGAGTCCTTTCCAAAAACAGGGCTATACCACGGAAGTTACCAATTCTTCCCTTGAGGATCGTAAGAATGCCATGAATGCTTCCATGTCCACAGGTCGATATGATGCATATCAGAAGGCTTTGGAGGAAGAGGAGGGAGAACTACCTGAAAAACCATCCGCTAGCTCGCCAGAAGAACCTGCAAGTTCATCCCAAGGAGCAACTACCCCTAGCACTCCTTCCAATGAACCAAGTAGCATCCCTTCTGAGGACACAGAAAATGCTCCTTCTTCGGAGTACTCTGACAATGTTCCAACCGAGGATGCAAAGCCTACTTCCCAGAATTCGGGTTATGCACCGGACAAGAAGGAAGAAGGGAACGATTCAACTCCACTGCAGGAGGAAGATAATGCTCCAGAAAATAAGGAGGAAGATCATAGTCCTGCACCTTTACAAGAGCAGGAGTCCACTACCCAGGCCTTCCAACCAGAAGAAAATCCAAAGGAGAATCCGAATTCTTTCAATCCATCGGAGGATGGTACGTTCTCCAATGATTTTACCGGGCCACAAACTTCAATGGATGAAACCAATCCATAATATAAAAAGCGCTCTTCCAACCAGGAAGGGCGCCTTTTGGATTCCAAGAAGAATTCCCCAATGGGAATCCTTCCTTCACTTCTTATCTTCTGATCTTCTTATCGCGTACTTACTTCAATAAATTTCTCCAAGGTTCTCGTAGCTTCCCCGGAGTCAATTAACTTGGCAGCTAAAGTAACACCATCCTTGAAGGTTTCTGCCTTACCGGCAATATAAAGAGCAGCACCGGCATTCATTAAGACGGTATTTCTCTTTGGACCGGTAATCTTTCCGGCAAGAATATCCCGGGTAATCTGTGCATTCTCTGCAGGAGTACCACCCACTAAATCCTCTGGAGTACAACGCTCAAATCCAAAATCTTCCGGCTGAATCATATAGGTATTGGAGAACTCTCCGCGGAATTCACATACCTTGGTTGGAGCACACATGGAAATCTCATCCAATTTATTCATTCCATAAACAACCATACCACGCTCTACGCCAAGCTTATTTAATACCTTGGCCAATGGCTCTACCAGATACTCATCATATACACCAAGCACCTGGTACTTTGGGGAACATGGATTGGTAATTGGTCCAAGAATATTAAATACAGTACGGAAACCTAATTCCTTACGGATTGGTCCCACATATTTCATAGAAGTATGATACTTCTGTGCAAAGAAGAAGCACATACCTACTTCCTTCAATAATTCAACGATTTTTTCCGGCTCCTGCTGAATATTTACACCCAGTGCTTCTAAGCAATCCGCTGTACCACTTAAGGAAGATGCTGCACGATTACCATGCTTTGCCACCTTCACACCGCCGCTGGCTGCAACGATTGCTGCGGTGGTAGAGATATTAAAGCTATGAGCCCCATCTCCACCGGTTCCCACGATTTCCAAGGTATCCATTCCCGTATCCACCTTAATGGCATGATCACGCATCGCTGCTGCGCAACCTGAGATTTCATCGATGGTCTCTGCCTTAGCGGATTTGGTGGAAAGTGCTGCAAGGAATGCAGCATTCTGGGTTCCTGTGGTTTCACCACCCATGATCTCACTCATTACCTGATAGGCCTCATCATAGGTTAAATCCAGCTTGTTTACGATCTTGATAATTGCTTCTTTAATCATTGTTTTTTCTCCTTTGTCCATATTTTTGTTGGATTTTTCCATCCAGGGACGAAGGTATAAAAAAAGTCCCTGACAGAAAATGATTATTTCTGTCAAGGACGAATACATTCACATGCTCCGCGGTGCCACCTTGAATTCATGGTTTCCCATGCACTTATCAGAATACCAACATATTCCTGACAACTAACGCCTGCCTTACGTTGCAAAATACTCTATCTTAAAAAGATATTTCCCTGCACCCTCCGCGGTCCATTTGACTAGTAGTTTCATACCCATTCTCAGCACCATGGGCTCTCTGTGATGTCTTCTTAGCCGTTATCTCCGCATCAACGGTTTCTTATTACAGTGCAATTTTATTACAGTCAAAAAACTCTGTCAACCATTATTTCATCACCTAAATTGCCATTATTTCATCACCTAAATTGCCTGTCCTGCATACTGGGTCATATATAATTGATAATACTGCCCACGCTTCGCAAGAAGGCTTGCATGACTGCCCTGTTCCACGATTTTTCCCTGATCCATGACGATGATTTCATCCGCATCCACAATGGTGGAAAGTCGATGAGCAATAATGAGGGAAGTTCGATTTTTCATCAGTTCCTGCATGGCATCCTGAATTCTTTTTTCCGTTCGCGTATCCACTGAGGAAGTAGCTTCATCCAGGATCAGAATGTCCGGCTTAGAAACAAAGGCCCGGCCAATGGCCAATAACTGCCGTTCTCCCTGGGAGAGACTGGCCCCCGATTCCTTTAAAAGGGTTTCATATCCCTGGGACAAATGTGCAATCACATGATCCGCACTGGAAATCTTTGCCGCATGTTCCATCTCCTCCTTAGTTACTGTGGCATCCGCATAGGAGAGATTGTTCCACACAGTATCGCTAAAGAGAATGGTATCCTGCAATACAATGCCAATATGATCTCGCAAATCTTTTAGAGACAGGGAGGTAATCTCCTTCCCATCTAAGGTAATACTGCCTGCATCCGCATCATAAAAGCGCATTAAAAGATTGATAATGGTGGTCTTTCCTGAGCCTGTAGAACCTACCAGCGCAATCTTTTTTCCCGCTTCCACCCGTAGGGAGAAATCTGAGATCACTTTCTTTTCCGGAACATAGGAAAAATCCACATGGGAAAATTCGATCACACCCTTGCAGGCACCTTCTAATACTTCCCCATCCTCTTCTTCCACCTGCTCCTCCAACACTTCAAAAATTCTCTCCGCACCTGCAATCGCAGTCTGAATCTGTCCATAGAGCTGGGCAATTTCATTTAATGGTCTGGAAAATTGCTTGGAATATACAATAAATGCAGAAATTACTCCCACGGTAATATATCCCTCCAGGGCAAAATATGCACCAAACACTGCCACCACCACAAAAGCTACATTGGAGATCATATTCATACATGGTCCCATGGAACCACTGATGGCTTCCGAGATAATACCAGTTCTGGTTAAATGATCCGCCGTGGTAGAAAACTGTTCCACCACTTCCTTCTCTAAGGAATATGCCTTCACCGTTTTAATATTCGTGATATATTCTTCCACGGTTCCATTGAGCTGTCCTAATAATACCTGACGTTTCACATAGTATATCCGCATATATTTGGTCAGAAGGGAGATTACTCCTAAGGACAGAGCCACTGTCGAACAGGAAATTAGTGCCAGGGGAAGGGAATAGTAAGTCATCATGGCAAAGGTTCCCACTAAGGTAAGCACACCCGATACCAGAGAACTTAAGGATTCCGAGATGACATTGGAAATATTCTCCGCATCATTGGTCATACGGCTGATCAGATCCCCATGGGAATGCGCATCCAAATAAGAGATGGGAAGTCGCATCATCCTAGAAAAGAGATCCTTTCGCATCCTCTGAATCACTTTCTGAGATAAAAGGGAGGTTATATATCCCTGCAGAAGCATACAGCATCCATAGATTCCATAAAAGGTGATCATCCATCCAAGAATTCCAGGTAAATGATCAAATCTTCCCAGCGTGATGGCATCGATGGCATTGGACTGAAATCCGGGAGCCACCACATGTGCAGCCACTCCCACACAAACCACCAGGATTAATACCACCACCATCCGCTGTTCCCGACCAAGGTAGGAAGCTAACCGCTTTAAGGTCTTCCATCCATCCTTTGGCTTTTCAATGGGTCCCCCCGTTGGTCGCATCCCTCGTCCAAGGCCACGAGTTGCTACTTTCGATTTATATCGCTCACTCATCGCTACGCCTCCTTCTTCTTCTGGGACTCATAGATATCCTGATATACGCTGCACTTATTTAATAATTCCTCATGGGTTCCCATGCCCACCACATGGCCCCCCTCCAATACCACAATGCGGTCCGCACTGGCCACGGTACCGATTCGCTGCGCAATAATCAGCTTCGTGGTCCATTGATATTCCTTCTGTAAGGCATCCTGTAATTTCTTTTCCGTAGCAAAATCCAGAGCTGAAGTGGAATCATCCAGAATTAAAATAGGAGCCTGTAATAGTAAAGCCCTTGCAATGGCGATTCTTTGTTTCTGTCCACCGGAGAGGGACATTCCCCCCTCTGCCACTTCCGTATCCAAACCCTTGGGTTGTTTTTGGATAAAGTCCAGGGCCTGCGCCACTTGACAGACATGTTGAATCATCTCTTCGCTAGCATTCCGATTTCCCATGGACACATTATCCCGGATCGTAGTGGAAAAAAGCTCACTTTTTTGAAGCACCATGGCAATCTCTGTCCGCAACTGTTCCAGGGAATATTCCTTAACATTCCTGCCGCCAACCAATACTTCCCCTTCCGTAACATCATAAAACCGTGGAATGAGTTGCACTAATGTGGACTTTCCAGAAGCAGTGGCCCCAATCACAGCCACGGTTTCTCCAGGGTAAATAGCAAGATTCACATCATGCAATGCTTCTTCCTTGGCTTGTGGGTAGGAGAAGGAAACATGTCGAAACTCTATGAGAGGAGCGACTTGATCATTCGCCATCCCCCTAAATTCCTCTCGGAACTCCTCCGATTCATCCATGGAATCCAAAGTTCCATCCGTAATCTCCGACTCCGTCTGCAATACTTCCATGAGACGTTTTTGCGATGCCATACCCCGGGAAAATGTCTGAAAAAGTAATGCCATCATCATCATTCCATTTAAAATCTGGGATAGATACGTCACTGCTGCCATCACGGTACCGGGAGCAATTCTTCCCTCCGCAACCTCCACGCCGCCAATCCAGATAATCGCCACCGTGGCCAGATTTAGGATAATATTCATCACAGGACGCATCATGGAGATATAAAGTAATACCCGAAACTGGGTTCCTGCCAGGTCCTTATTATGCTCCTCAAATCGATTGATTTCCCGGTCTTCCTGAATATAGGCCTTAATCACACGAGCACCCGCAATATCTTCCTGAATAACAGTATTTAATCCATCCAGTTTCTCCTGAAGCTTGGAAAACAAGGGGGTGGTCCGATAAAGAATCCAAAGGACTTCCATTAAAATCAAAGGAAGGGCGATCATAATCACCTTACTAAAAGCCACATCCATACTCACAAGAGCCATGGAACCCACCACAAAGAACATCATACAGCGCACTGCGCCTCGCACGGACTGTGCCACTAAGCGCTGCACCTGGGTAATATCACTGGTAATTCTGGTGATTAAGGAACCAATGGTGAACTGATCCGTCTGACTGTGACTTAAATTCATCACCTTCCGAAAGCAGTCCTTACGCACATCATTGCCAAAATTCTGAGCCGTAATATTGGAGCAGATTCCGCACAAAATACCGGAAATACCACCCAACACAACCACCAGGATCATACGAAGGCCCATGGAAAGTACCAGTTCCATGTTGGGAACATTTCCGGTTCCCAGTCCAAGGATTCCTTCATTCACAATCACAGCCATCATCCGTGGTTGATAGAGGTCCGCACTCACTTCCCCCACCATTAATAAAATTGCAAGGATTCCATATCCCATATATCTTTTCACATATTGAAACAACGCGGTTGTCCTCCCTTTTTCGCTTTGGCTTCTAATTCCGGTATTTCCACACACCTACCGCACTGAACGTGCTATAAAGGAAAAAACAGCACCACAATCCTGTAGTGCTGTCCCCTTGTAATCTCTTCATGTAATCGACCAAGCATCCATCAGTTCTTTAAAACCACCAGATTATCCGCATGAACCACTTCATCATAATCCGTATGATGAAGAATCTCTTCGATTTCTGAGGTCTTATGGCCCTTGATTAATTTAATCTCATCTGCAGAATAATTGGTAATTCCCTTAGCACACACCTCTCCGGCGGCATTCACAATCTCCACCACGGAGGAACTTACAAAATCTCCATCCACCCAGGTAATTCCCTTCGGAAGAAGACTGGTATGCTTTTCTCGAATCGCAAGGAATGCTCCATCATCCACGGTAATTCTGCCCTTCACAGAGCTTCGATACAGAATCCAATGGGCCTTCGCAGAAAGATCCCGCTCCCGATGTCCATCGAATAAAGTACCAACTTCCTCCCCATTCATAAAGGACACCAGCGTATTTTCCTTGCCCGCATTAATGATGGCCATATCACATCCATAGGCATTCACCATTTTCGCGGCCTTCATCTTCGTAATCATTCCACCAGTACCAACGGCACTGGAAGATTCCCCTGCAAATGCTTCCACATCCTTAACGTCGCTTACATAGGATATGAGCTTCGCATCCGGATTCTCGTTGGGATTGGCATCATAGAGGCCATCAATATCACTCATAAGGATCAGAATATCACCATTCACCGCAGGAACCACCATGGAGGCTAAGGTATCATTATCCCCCACCTTAATTTCATCCACGGCTAAGGTATCATTCTCATTAATAATTGGAATCACACCATACTCTAACAGTGCTTCCATGGCATGTTCTAAATTGGTCTGACGTTTCCGGTCATCAAAATCCCCATGATTTACTAAAATCTGAGCACATTTTAACTGAAAGATGCCAAAGAGATTCTCATAATGTTCCATGAGTTTTGCCTGTCCAATGGCGGCAAGGGCCTGCTTCTTAGACATATCACCTGGCTTCTTGGAAAGACCTAACACGCCCATGCCTGCTGCCTGGGCACCGGAAGAAACTAAAATCACATTTCTACCCGTTCGTTTAATATATGCTAACTGTGAGACGATCTGTAACATCTTCTCATCACTAATATTACCTTGTCCATCCGTGAGGGAGGAGGAACCAACCTTCACGATGACATTGTGAATATGGGACAAATCACGCATACTAACTCTCCTATAACATTTGCATAGAGTCGTCAAGACTCGCTCCCACCTACGCTAACGCTTAGAGGTGGGGGATTTCTCCGAATGAGTTAAACCTCCTTGGCCATCTCTTCTGGATGGAAGACTTCATCAAAGCGCTCCGGAGTTAAGAATCCTAGTTTTACGCAGGCTTCCTTTAAGGAAATATTCTCCTGATAAGCAAGCTTGGCGGTCTTTGCGGCATTCTCATAACCAATGTATGGATTTAAGGAAGTCACAAGCATGAGGGAATTATGAAGATTCTCATGCATCTTCTCGCGGTTTGGTACGATTCCCACACAACAATGGTCGTTGAAGGAATGAATGGAATCCGCAAGAAGTCGTACGGACTGAAGGAAATTGTAAATCATCACTGGCATGAATACGTTCAGTTCAAAATTACCCTGGCTGGCCGCCATTCCAACGGCAGTATCATTGGCCATAACCTGCACGGCCACCATGGTTACGGACTCGCACTGGGTAGGATTCACCTTACCCGGCATAATAGAGCTACCCGGCTCATTGGCTGGAATCGTGATTTCTCCCAGTCCATCTCTTGGACCGGAAGCTAACCAACGGATATCATTGGCAATCTTCATTAAATCACAGGCAAGACCCTTTAAGGCACCATGGGCATATACTAACTCGGACTTCGAGGTCAGGGCATGGAACTTATTGGAAGCAGTACCGAATTGCTTTCCTGTAAGCTCGGATACGGCCTTGGCAGACTCGGTATCAAATCCATCCGGTGCATTTAATCCGGTTCCTACGGCAGTTCCGCCTAAGGCAAGCTCGGATAATGGTGCAACGGAAGCTGCGATCAATTCCTTATTGCGCTCTAAAGAGCTTCTCCAGCCGCTGATTTCCTGGGCAAAGGAAATTGGCACCGCATCCTGCAGATGGGTACGACCGGACTTTACAATGCCCTTATATTCCTGTTCTAATTTCTTAAATGTATTCACTAACACATCAATGGCAGGAAGTAACTGGTCTTCGATCTCACATACTGCTGCAATATGCATGGCAGTTGGGAAGGTATCGTTGGAACTCTGGGACATATTACAACTATCATTCGGATGTAACAGCTTCTCTCCCGCAATCTCATTACCGCGGTTGGCGATCACCTCATTCACATTCATATTGGACTGGGTTCCGCTACCGGTCTGCCATACTGCAAGAGGGAAATTTCCTGCAAGCTTTCCTGCACGAATCTCTTCGCATACCTGACCAATTAAGTCCTTACGCTTTTCGTCCATCTTTCCAAGACGGAAATTAGCAATAGCTGCTGCCTGCTTTAAGTAAGAGAAAGCAACAATCACTTCCTCTGGAATCTTTTCAATTCCAATTTCAAAATTCTGAAAACTTCTCTGAGTCTGTGCGCCCCAGTACTTATCTGCAGGTACCTGAATTTCTCCCATTGAGTCATGTTCTACACGATATTCCATTTCACTTCTCCTTAGGTGTTCTTCTTTCATATTCGAAACAGCGAATCTGTTCTCATCCAACTATTTTAACTCATTCCAAGGATTTTGTCTTGATAATTTTACTTCCCCCAAAACCTTTCATCCATCCCTTCCAATCGAGTAGGGGAGATTTATCTGCCCTACTCGCCGCGCGGCCCGTGCCCGGCTTTTGCCGGGATATTTCATTACACGGGCCTGTGCATAAAAAAGGCAGGACCCTTCGGCCCTGCCCCATTGTATCTTATGCTGTATCTTCCAGATCGGATTCGGTATCTTCTTCGATCTCCTATTCTCCGAACACGGCCTTATAATCTGCCTGGAATTTTTCAATTCCCTGATCCGTTAATGGATGCTTTACCATCTGCATAATTACCTTATATGGAACGGTGGCAATATCTGCACCGGCTAAAGCACAATCCGTAACATGAATTACATTACGAATACTTGCAGCAATAATTTCTGTTGGATACTGATAGATTTCAAAAATCTCAGCAATGGTACGAATTAATTCAATACCCGGCTCACTAATATCATCCAGACGACCTACGAAAGGTGATACATAGGTAGCACCTGCCTCTGCTGCAAGAAGCGCCTGATTCGCACTAAAGATTAAGGTTACATTGGTCTTAATCCCCTCTGCGGAAAGCACCTTCACGGCCTTTAATCCTTCAGCGGTCATTGGGATCTTAACGATCATATTCGGATGGATCTTAGCAATCTCCCGTCCTTCTGCGATCATTCCTTCTGCATCCAGAGTCGTTGCCTTAACTTCCCCACTGATTGGACCATCCACAATCTCCGTAATTTCCTTAATTACTTCCTGAAAGTCCCTTCCTTCCTTAGCAATTAACGAAGGATTGGTGGTTACACCACAGATCACTCCCATGTCATTGGCCTTGCGGATTTCCTCCACATTGGCTGTGTCGATAAAAAACTTCATTTCCTAAACCTCCCAAAATATCTCGTTGCAAGTAAATCCTCTCATTAACTCACACGGTTGGTATTATAACACAGGGAGCAGGAGATGTGTTTCATAATTATCAAAGTAATCCATAATCTTTTTTACGGATCATGGCACGGCTAATCTTACCATTACTGGTTCGTGGCAATTCATCCACGAATTCAATCCGACGAGGGTATTTATAGATCGCAGCACGCTCCTTCACAAAATCCTGTAACTGCGTCTTTAACTGTTGTGTTTTCTCATATCCCGGGCGAAGAATAATGGTGGCCTTCACTAAGGCGCCACGATTCCTGGATGGATAGGCCGTTACCGCACATTCAAATACTGCCGGATGCTTCATTAACAGATCTTCCACTTCCGATGGACCGATTCGATATCCACTGGACTTAATCACATCGTCGTTTCGACCAACGAAATAGAAATACCCATCCGAATCCATTTTAGCCTTATCCCTGGTATGATACACCCCATCCTTCCATACGTCCTCATAGAGGGTGTCATCCCCAAGATACCCCTTTAAAATACCAAGAGGGGTCCTCCTTGGAACGCCTCTTTTAGAAGTAGACGCATCAAACCTTTCATCGTCCTTCTGATTTAGTCCATCGGGAAGGATCACAATCTCCCCCTCTTCTCCAGGAGCCACTTGGTTTCCATCCTCATCCACCAGTTCCATATGATAGAGTGGGGATGCTTTTCCAAGACTTCCTTCCCGCACAGGACAGGATACATCGGTGCAGATTTGCAGCGCCGTCTCCGTCTGACCAAATCCTTCCCGAACCGTAAGTCCCGTCATTTCCTTAAACTTCCGAGCCACTTCCCTCGGCATGGGTTCTCCGGCGGTGGACACATGGCGAAGCTTGGATAAATCCACCTTACTTACATCCTCTAACACCAGATATTTATAGATGGTTGGAGGCGCACAGAAGGTATTCACTCCCTCTTCTTCCAACACTTTTAACAAATCCCCTGCATAGAACTGCTCATAATCATAAACCATGATGGCAGCCCCCACAAACCACTGTCCGTAGAGCTTTCCCCAGGCGGATTTCGCCCAACCTGTATCTGCCACCGTTAAATGAAGGTCCCCATCCTGCATTCCATGCCAGTTCTTCGCGGTATAAATATGTGCAATGGGATAGGAAAAATCGTGAATTACCGCTTTCGGCGCACCACTGGTACCGGAAGTGAAATAATACAGCATATCATCCTCCACATCCGTGTCCACACGCTCCCACACATCACTGGCCCCTTCTAAAAGCTTGGCAAAAGGAAGCATTCCAGGAAACTCATCCCCAATCACCAGATTCACCACATCCAGATTCTTCGTTCCTTCCAATACATTGGCACAAATGTGTTCTGAGTTCACACATACCACGGCCTTCATATGGGATACCAATCCACGTTCTTCAATATCTTTGGCAGAAACCATATGGGAAGTAGGAATGGCAACTGCCCCCATCTTATGCAGTGCAAGAATCGCAATCCAGTATTCTAAACGGCGCTTGCATAAAAGCATCACGGAATCGTGACGCCTGATGCCAAGTCCGAAAAAGACATTGGCCGCCTGATTACTTCGTCGCATCAGTTCCCCGAAGGTGACACGTGTGGTTACTCCTTCCGCACTTTTATGAACCATGGCAAGCTTCTCGGGGTCTTCTTTGGCAAAACGATCCACCACATCATAGGCAAAATTAAAATGTCTTCCATAAGTGGTTCGAATCTCGCAGATTTTTCCATTTCCATCCTTTATTTCCTGATAATAATCTTCATATAACAAAGACATCTTCCGGTCTCCCATTCTACGCATTTTTCTAATAACCAATCTTACGGAAGCGCTGATAACGTTCTTCTAACAATTCCTCCACGGACTTGGCAAGGAGCAGACGAAATTCCTTCTTTAAATTTTCTGAAAGTTCCTTCATCTTTCCTTTTCTGCAGATTTTCTCAATCAGCCCCATCTCATAGAGACGGTTCGCCGTAAGACCCAGGGCCTTGGCAGCTACATCTGCTTTTTCCGTACTTTTCCACAAAATATTGGCACAACTTTCTGGGGATACCACACTAAAATATGCATCCTCCATCATCCAGATCCGGTCCGTATGGCTTAACGCCAGGGCTCCACCACTACCACCTTCACCGATCACTACGGAAATCATTGGAGTTTTTAGATCCGCCATTTCTGCTAAGTTATCCGCAATCGCTCTTCCCTGGCCTCGCTCTTCTGCATCAATTCCACAATAAGCCCCCGCCGTGTCCACCAGGCACAGTACGGGGCGATGAAATTTTTCCGCCTGCTTCATAAGGCGCAGCGCTTTCCGATATCCTTCCGGATGAGCACTACCAAAATTATGACGGATCCGTTCGTTGGTATCCTTTCCCTTTTCAATACCAATCACAGTGATTGGCAGATCTCCAAGAAAACCAATGCCTGCAATGATGGCTTCATCTTCCCCATAATAACGATCTCCATGGAACTCCATGAAATCAGAAATCATGCTCTGAATATAATCCTTGGCAGTACTTCGATTTTCTCCTCTTGCTCCTAGAACTACCTGATAATCATCCTGAGGTTTACTTGCCTGTCGAAACATGATCTTCCTCCATCCTGTACTCTTCCCCTAAGCGGGCATGCAATTTCAAAATCTTTCCCAGATATTCCTTCTGCTGATTCCGAGGTACAATGGCATCAATAAAACCACATTCCAAGACACGCTCCGACATCTGAAAATTCTTCGGAAGTGCCTGATTTAAACTTTTTTCAATCACTCGTGGGCCAGCAAATCCAACTCTGGCACCGGGTTCTGCTAAGGTAATATCCCCCAACATGGCAAAACTTGCATCCACACCACCGGTGGTTGGATTGGTTAACAGTACCACATAAAGATTTCCAGCTTTGGAATGGCGCTTTACCGCCTGGGATACTTTGGACATCTGCATCAGGGATAGCATTCCCTCCTGCATTCTAGCACCTCCCGATACCGTGATACCAAGTACGGGAAGATGTTCCACGGTGGCATACTCAAAAATTCTTGTAATCTTCTCTCCCACAACGGCCCCCATGGAACCCATCATAAAATTAGAATCCATGGAAAAGAGGCAGACTCGCTGCCCCTGTATGGTTGCCACACCACAGATAACGCCTTCATTTTCCCGGCTTTTTTCCATGGCCTGCTGTAACTTTTCCTCATATTCTGGGAATTCTAATACATTTTTAGAGACCAATTCCCGATCCATCTCATGGAAGCTTCTCTTATCCGTTAACATTAAGATTCTTCGTCTGGCTCTCACCGGAAAATAATATCCACAGGCTGGACAGACAAAGGAATTGGCACGGATTTCTTCCACTGTAAGTTTCTTCTGACATGTTTTACAGGAAATCTTACGGCTCTTTGCTCTTCCATTGGTATTTTCAAGTTCATTATTCGCTTTTAAAAATAATTTTTTTAATTCCATTCCGATACACCTTTTCGTATCCCCATCTACAATGTTAGGAACTCCCATAGCTCATCCGTTTCCAATTACAATACTTTCTCACACAGATCAGTATCATAATTTCCAAGGAGAAATCTTCCATCCTCCATGAACTTCATATGCATCTCCCGATTATTTTCCACACCCACTAAAACAAATTCGGATAATGCACTCTTCATCTTGCGGATGGCCCCATCTCTGGTATCCGCACAGACCACTAATTTTCCAAGCATGGAATCATAAAAGGGAGGAACTTCGTAATTCTGATACAAAGCAGAATCAAACCTTACATCCACACCACCGGGAATATGGAGTAACTCCACCGTTCCCGTAGAAGGGGCAAATGTTTTGGCATTCTCTGCACAGATTCGACATTCAATCGCATGTCTTGTTTTTCCAACTTTTTCTTCCGTGAAAGGAATGGTAATTCCAGCAGCAGTACGAATCTGCCATTCCACAATATCCACCCCTGCCACCATCTCCGTAACAGAATGCTCCACCTGAAGACGGGTATTCATTTCCATAAAATAACAGGCATCTTTTTGCACTAAAAATTCCACGGTTCCCACGGTTACATATCCGACCTTTTTCGCTAAGTTCCGTGCCGCTTCATACATTTGTGCGCGAACTGCATCGGAAAGTACTGGTGCAGGGCATTCCTCGATCAACTTCTGATTCTTTCGCTGTACGGAGCAATCGCGGTCCCCCAGGATGACCACATTCCCTGACTTGTCTGCAAGGATCTGTACTTCCACATGCTTCACATGTTCTAAGTACTTTTCCATGAAGATTCCATCGTCCCCGAAGGAATTTTTAGCCTCCTGTTTTACCTGAGTAAGCATGTTCTCCATCGCTTCCTCCGATCGGACCACTCGAATGCCCTTACCACCGCCGCCGGCTCTCGCCTTTAAGATCACGGGGTATCCAATACGATTTGCTTCCGCTTTCGCCTCCGCTAAATCAGTTAAAATATCACTTCCTGGAGTAATTGGAACATGGCTTGCGATGGCTACGGAACGAGCCACCTCCTTTTGTCCCATTTGCTCCATCACTTGGGAGGAAGGACCGATAAATACGATGCCTTCTTCTTCACAAGCTCTGGCAAATTCCGGATTTTCTGAAAGCATGCCATATCCGGGATGAATTGCCTTCGCTCCCGTACGCTTTGCGATCATCAGCAGCGCATCCATATTCAGATAGCTGTCCTTCGCCAAAGGTCCACCAATGCAATAGCTCTCATCCGCCATCTCCACATGGAGTGCGTCCCGATCCGCAGCAGAATACACTGCCACAGTCTCTATTCCCATTTCTTTACAGGCTCTGATCACTCTCACAGCAACTTCGCCACGATTGGCGATGAGAATCTTCGAAAACATGTTATTCACCTTCCTTGTTCTCCACTAATGCAAAGGAAAAATCTCCACTCATACACTTTTTCCCATCCACGGATACTTCTCCATGAAGCATGTACATCGGATGGCATTCTTTTAAAATCTTCGTATCGATCTGAATTCGATCCCCGGGCTTAATCATATTGCGAAACCGCACCTTATCTAATCCCGTATATACGGGGGTCGCATTCTTTCCCATCATACGATCCTGAAATAGAATACAGGCGGACTGTGCCATCATTTCACACTGAATCACTCCTGGAACGATGGGATTTCCCGGAAAATGTCCCTGAAGGAAATACTCATCCCCTCTTACCTGATAATATGCCGTAGCTGTTCCATCCCCATTGTCATAGGCCTCATCCACTAAGAGCATGGGCTCACGATGGGGAAGAATTGTCTTAATCTCTTCTCGATTCATGTTCTCCTCAACTTCCTAGGAAAGTAGGAAGAGCATCTGCTGATATTCCACCAGATCCCCATCCTTCGCACCAATCTTTACAATGACACCATCCCTTGGTGCCTTCACCTCATTCATCATCTTCATGGCCTCAATGGTACATAAAACGTCCCCCTTCTTTACCTGGGTTCCTTCTGCCACTGGGGCACCATGTAATTCGCCGGTATAAAAAATACCCACCAAAGGAGCTTCGATGGCTTCTCCGGATACTTCGTTCGTCTCTGTCTTAGCTTCTGACAAAGCATCCTGAACTAACCCCTGCGCCACCGTTTCACTGGCCACAGTGTTGCCTGCAAGGCTTGGTACGTTGGCAGTGCTTGCCATAGGAGTAACCACCGTAATTTCCTTCTTTAATGTTAATTTCATGGATTCCTCTTCCACCGTCAGTTCTGTTAACTGAAGTCGTTCAAAAAGATCTCCATAATCCTGTAATGAATTCATCCTATTCCTCGCTTTATGCCTTCTTTAAGGCGATACATGCATTATGTCCACCAAATCCTAAGGAAGTACTGATCGCATACTTAAGATCAGCCTTCACTGCAGTATTTGGAGTGTAATTTAAGTCACATTCTTCATCCACTTCTTTATAATTAATGGTTGGAGGAACGGTTCCATGCTGCAGGGCAAGAACGGAAGCAATGGCTTCCACCGCACCGGTAGCGCCCATCATATGACCGGTCATGGACTTGGTAGAACTTACATGAAGGTCATAGGCACGCTTTCCAAAAACAGCCTTTAATGCTTTGGTTTCCATGGCATCGTTCAAATGTGTACCGGTACCGTGAGCATTCACATAGATTTCATCTGTATCCCCAATGCCGGCTTCTTCCACCACATTACGGATTGCACGGATTGCACCTGCTCCTTCTGGATCCGGAGCTGTAATATGATACGCATCGGAAGTATTGGCATACCCAACCACTTCCGCTAAGATCTTGGCGCCACGAGCCTTCGCATGCTCATATGCTTCTAACATAAGAATTCCTGCGCCTTCTCCCATGACAAATCCTCCACGACGCTTGTCGAATGGAAGACTTCCTTCCATAGGATTCTCGGAAAGATTTAATGCCTGGCAGTTAATAAATCCTGCCATAGCAAGTTCGTTAATAGAGGCTTCACTACCACCGGCTAAGATGGCATCCGCATAACCATGCTTAATGGTACGATATGCCTCTCCCACTGCATGGGTGGAGGTTGCACATGCGGTCACAATTGGAAGGGTAGGACCCTTCGCGCCAAATTTAATAGAAACCGAACCGCTGGCCATATTACTGATCATCATTGGTACAAAGAATGGGGAAACCATCTCAGGGCCTTTTTCGGCTAACTTATTCGCTTCCCGAAGGGTGGAATTAATGCCACCAATACCGGAGCCAATATAGACGCCAAAACGCTCCGGATCATATTCACTTTCTAAGAAACCACTCTGCTCCACAGCTTCTTTCGAAGCTGCCATGGCATACTGCATAAACAGATCGGACTTACGAATTTCCTGCATGGAGTCGTAATATTTTTTAGGTTCAAAATCCTTTACTTCTGCATCCAAATGCACCTTTAAATTCGATGCATCAAAACGATGAATGGTATCAATACCACAGACACCACTTTCAATACTTTCCCAGAATTCATCCACACTCTTACCTACCGGCGAAATCACACCCATACCGGTTACGACTACTCTACACATACATTCCTCCATCTACTTTAATTACCTCTCCGGTAATATATTTTGAACGATCACTTGCTAAAAAGAGGGCAAGTTCAGCAATATCATCCGGCTCTCCCAAAGTTCCAAGAGGAAGAGAATCCGCAATGGACTTGGTTAGTTCTTCACTTAACTTGGCCGTCATTTCTGTTGCAATATATCCCGGAGCAATGGCATTACAACGAATCTTGCGTCGTCCATACTCCTTGGCAACGGTCTTGGTAAATCCCACCACGCCCGCTTTGGACGCAGCATAATTAGCCTGACCCTTATTTCCCATTAATCCTACCACGGAAGACATATTAATAATGACTCCATGGCGCTGTTTGACAAAACTGCGGATCAGGGCCCTTGTCATATAGATGGTACCCTTTAAATTCACATCAATCACATCATCTATATCCATCACCGAAATACTTGGAAGAAGATTATCCCTGGTAATTCCTGCGTTATTGACTAAAATATCCACATGACCAAAGTCTGCAAGGATTTCTTCGGTTACTGCCTCCACCTGGGATGCATCTTTCACATCACACGCATAGAGGCGGCTACCTGGACTGATCTGTTGTAGTTCTTCTAAGGAAGCTCTTGCGGCTTCGGTATCCCTTGTTGCAATCACTGCAAGAAGGGCACCTTCCTTGGCAAACTTCATCGCAATGGCTTTTCCAATCCCTCTTGTTCCACCTGTGATCACTGCCACATGATCCTTAAGCATCATTCTCCGTCTCCTTTCAGTGCCTCCAGTGTTTTTCCCAGACTTTCCACATCACTGACCTGATAAATCCTGACATCCTTTAAGGTCTTCTTCACAAGACCGGAAAGGGTGGTTCCCGGGCCACATTCAATGAAGGTATCAAATCCTTCCTGTGCCATCTTATTTAAGGTATCCTCAAATCTCACACTGTGAGAAGCCTGCAGGGCAATTCGCTCCACCATCTCCTCCACGGATTGTGGATATGGGGCTGCCAATTGATTTCCGTATAAATCACATTTGCCTGGGGACAAATGATAGGAACCATTCTGTAATTCTGTCCGTAAACCATCACTGGCGGACTGCATATATGGGGTATGGAATGGACCGCCCACGGCTAACTCCACAAAACGCACCTTCCGCTCGGTTAAAGCCTCCTTCATGGTTCCAATCTTTTCCACAGTGCCTGAAACCACAATCTGTCCCGGACAGTTGTAATTGACCGGATATACACCCACTTCTTCACAAAGTGCCTCTAATTCTTCTTTCGGACAACGAAGTACAGCAAGCATTCCGCCCTGAACTTTTGTTGCAGCTTCCTGCATCAGTTCTCCCCGGCGACATACTAACCGGAACGCCTCCGTGGCTGGAAGAATTCCTGATGCTGCAAGTCCCACGATTTCTCCTAAGGAAAATCCTGCCACCCCATCCGGGGTAATTCCTGCCTCTGCAAGGGCCATCACTGCTGCATAATCCGCTAAAAATAGCGCCGGCTGTGTATGATCCGTGCGCTTTAAGTCTTCTACAGATCCTTCCCACATCATCGAAAGAGTTCCCGGGCGGATGCTCTCCGCCTCTTGAAAGAACTCTGCGATGGCTTTCGAATCGTCATATAAATCTTTTCCCATGCCCGGGTACTGGCTTCCCTGTCCCGCACATAATAAGGCGATTTTTCCCATCATTTCTCCTATCTTGGTGCCTCTTTTATCGCAACCTTTGGTGCCAACGGATCTGACACCGTGTTATACCAACTGTCAAGACTCGCTCGCGAGTCTTGCGCGCCGGATTTGGGTCTGCTTCAGCAGACAAATTCCTGTCCGAATCCGTGCGCATCCTCGCGGAGCGTTTAACTCAGTCGGAGCTTGTCCTCCGACTGAGTTAATAGTGTCCAAGCGTCCTTACAGATTTCTGTAATGATTTCTTCACAGGTATTCTCCGTCTTCACAAGACCGGCGATCTGTCCGCACATGCAAGAACCATTCTTCACATCACCTTCGATTGCTGCTCTTCGAAGAGAACCGGTAGCAATTCCTTCTAATTCTTCTAAAGTCACATTCGGATCCATTTCCTTCTTGCTAAAATCCCTGGTCATGGCATTCTTTAATGCACGAACCGGATGACCTGCTCGCTTTCCGGTCACAATGGTGTCACGGTCCTTGGCTGCAAGCACTTTTTCTTTATAGTTTGGATGAACATTGCATTCCTTCGCCGTTAAAAATCTGGTTCCCATCTGAACGGCCTTGGCACCCAGCATAAATGCTGCTGCCATACCACGTCCATCCGCAATACCACCGGCGGCGATAACCGGAATATTTACCGCATCCACTACCTGAGGAACCAGTGCCATGGTTGTGGTATCTCCCACATGTCCACCGGACTCGCATCCCTCTGCAACAACTGCACATGCTCCCATGCCTTCCACCATCTTGGCAAGAGCGACACTGGCTACTACGCAAATCACCTTCACGCCCGCGGCATGGAGCTTTTCCATATATTTAGCCGGATTTCCAGCTCCCGTGGTCACTACCTGAATTCCTTCCTGGCAAACCACATCCACTGCTTCCTCAATATAAGGACTCATGAGCATCAAATTCACACCAAATACTTTGTTGGTTAAACTCTTGGCTTTCTTAATCTGTTCCCGAAGCTGTTCTCCATTGGAATTCATGGCAGCAATCAGGCCAAGACCGCCTGCATTGGACACTGCCGCTGCAAGTTTGGCATCCGCAATCCAGGCCATACCGCCCTGGATCACTGGATACTCAATTCCTAACAGTTCACATACCGGATTCTTCTCCATGGATTTGCCTCCCGTATTACTGCTGTTCAATCATTTCTGCTAACTTTTCGATGGAAGTAATTTCCTGAGAAAGCTCGATCTTGCAATCCAACTCTTCCTGAAGCTGCATTACTAATTCCATAATGTCTAAGGAATCCAGGCCAATCTCTGCAAATGTTGCATCGCTTGAAATTTCAGAAGCATCCTTATCTAAATACTCTGCGATTACTTTGATAATTGTTTCTTTAGCGTTCTTCATGTTTAATCTCCTTTAATCTCGCCATAAATGGCTGTTCATTTTTCTTGGGTAGGATATACCTGGGTGTAGCCCCCAGGTCAATTAACAATTTGTGAACAATAAAAATCTAAAAAACCATCTTGTCACTACATACGCACCTTGAAAAAAGCAGTACACATGTGCTTTTATGTAGTTTCAAAAACTACATCCCTCCTCTTGGCAGATACAACCTGGGATGCTATAGTAGGAAGGAAAACATTTACTCTTGGGGGACACCCCCAACTTTCATTTCGCAATAGAAAGGACCATACCATGAAAGAACATTCCAAGTCCAATGAATATTCCTTACGGGTTTCCGACTTTGCATCTTTATGCAATACCACCAGGGATACCCTTCGTTATTATTATGAAAAAGATCTTTTAGTGCCATGGAAAAATCCTAAGAATGGATACCATTACTATTCTTCCGCCCAGATCAGTTCCTACTTTTTTATTAGTACCATGCGCCAGGCGGGTTGTTCCATACAGGAGATTGTGGATATTGTTCACGGACTGGGGCGAAAAGATATTGAGGCCCTGGCCAATCAGAAGATTGTAGAAATGCAGCGGGAAGCGTTCTTAATTCAGCAAAAAATTTCTTCCTTAAAGCTTGGAATGTGGATGTTACAAAAATATGATTCGCACAAGCCCAATGTTCCCTTCTTAGATGTGATTGAGCCCATGAGTGTCTGTGCAACTCCCGTCTCCAATCCCAAGGAAGCCTATCATACGGGGGATATTGCCAAGGATGTATCGATTCACTTAAAGAAAACATTTGCAGAGGATGCCCTTCCCATGTTTCCTTCCGGCGGAACCATCGCCTATGAGGATTTAGTTGCCGGAAATTATGTCTATAACCGAGTCATCACCCTCTCCCTGCTACCGGCGGACCATGTGGGAACCTTTCCTTTGCCAAGTTGTCGGGCGGTGCTTTGTTATACCCACCAGAATAGTTCCAATATTGAAAAGATTTACGAAAAGATGCTTGCTTACATTAAAAAAAGCAGGCTCAAAGCCTGCTCGGATCTCTATTCCATTAGTTTAATTAACCTCTATGACAAAGAAAAAAATCATACCTACTTTAAATATTTATTCCTCTGCGTGGAATAAATCTGAAAAGAACCGGTGGGAAGGTCCCAATCTTCCCACCAATTACTTTTCTTTCTGGTTGAAACAATGGCTGATAAAAAAGTCTATATGTTCCTCGATTCGCTGAAGTATTTCCCCTTGTTCCCTTTGATCACGATCGCTGATTTCAATCAACAACGTAATCGGAGCGATATATTCAAATGCTAGTTTTTCAGCATTTCCCTCAATCATAATTCCCTGTTGTATCAATGAAGCAAATATCGGTGTAAACATCGCAATCATGTTATCATATTGATGTTTCGTTGCTACCATAGCAAACTCTTTACTTCGAAATTGCTCCATCAAGTATAGTTTTCGCATCTTCTGTATTGTCGGATCGTTCATCGTATACTGAAGCTGCCGAAGACTAAATTCTTTTAGATCCGCTGCCGATTGAATCTGTCCACGAAGATCGGAGTGCATCCCCATATTCTTCCGATACCCTTCTTCGGCTCGAACACCAATCTCTTGTAACAAGGCTTCTTTCCCCTTGAAGTACTTGTACAAATTGGGCCCTTTAATGCCAATGGACTCCGCAATCTCGTCCACACTCGTTCCATCATATCCCTTCTTTGAGAACAGATCCAGTGCGGCACTAAGCAGCTTATCCTTCGTTGTAATTTTCGCCATTCTTCTCCTTTCCTAGATTTGATCTTTCTTTGTCATCATCGGTTAATTTTGGCCGTTTAAAAAAATTGCTAACCCCCTCGTAATCGTATTATGTAATATTTTGGTTAGCTGTAAAAAAAACAGTTAACGGTCGTTATTATTATACGATAACGGTCGTTAACTGTCAATTCTTTCCTAAGACTACGCTACTTTTTCTTGGCTTTCATAAGCAGAACAATTTCCACGATTCCACTAAGCACCATATACACGGACATTGCTCTGGCAAATGGCTGCATCACGGTATAACAACGCATGGTATTCACCATGCACATGGGCTTAATGATTCCCGGCAATAAGAAGATTCCCACACTTCCAATCGTTCCAAGAAGAGTCGCGATGATCCGTATCATCTTCTTTCCGAAAGCCCCCAGTAAAAAAAGGCCCGTCGTAATGATCCCAAGAATTACGAGATCATTCTGTACCGCATGGCAACGCATCCAGGTTCCATCCTCTTTCATTCCACAGGCGCCAAATACTGTTAATACGCCCACAACCAGAATGAGGGAAGGAACAACCGGAAGAAAAGAAATATAATTAAATCTTTTTTTCATAACTCCTCCTATATAAAAAATCCCATGGCGAACCATGGGATTTCATGAATTTGCATATTCATTATGTTACAAGAATGATTACCTGTCTAGAGTTAAATACAACTAATCTTGTACTTTTTTAGAAAATAACGCTTCCAACCCAAGCATTGCTACAAGCAGTAATCCACTGGCACACATCAGTCCAAATAAGACGCTGATTGGTGTAGCATCTCCGGTAACAGGTGTAACTGTACTGGAAGTGTCCTGATTCTCCTCGTCTTCCTCATACTCTTCCTGTAGAGAATTATCCTGATCATCGGAAGCAGTGGTGGTTTCCGTAGTATTCTTAGATACATTCTCCCACACCACATCCTTGGTAGAACTATTTTGATCGATAATATCGATGGAATACATTTTATCCTCATAGTACGCCTCATCAATTAAGAACGCACTATCACAATCAAATGCATAAAAACGAGGGGTGTCATCCCGCTCATATCCCTCTGGAGCTTGGGTTTCTACTAACATATAAACCTTGCCCTTAACGAGAGTGTCAAAACTACCCTGACCAGCGGAATCCGTAGTGATGACCTTTGGTACAGCGTTTTCTACTAAAGTGATCTTCTGCTTATCCGCATCCAAATCCACCTCAACTAAGGAGAAAATTGCTCCTGAAAGTGTGGTCTGGGCACTGCCGGACTGGCACTTGGTAATATTGATGGTTCCATGTCCTGTGGAGGAGGAACTTCCTGCACTGGAGTATACTACGGAATCAAAATACTGTGCGGTTTCCACCGGATTCATTCCCGTTGCGGAAAGTACTGCGGTATTGCCACCATTGGTAGAATCCAAGGTTTCACCAGGAGTTAATAATACCTGTGTTTTATAGGTAATGGTATAAGCTGTTGCATCCTGTAAGGTTAAGGTCATCCGATGTGCATCTTTATCATAGGAAAAATCAGAACTTGCTGGTGCTACACCATTCACTAATAAAGTATCTTCTAATAATTCAAAGGAAGATGACATGGTATCCGTTAAGGTCAGTTCATCGCTTCCTGATACTAAATCTAAACTTGCCGGATTAACCACTATGGTATACTCCGCATTAGGAGCTGTGCTTGACGTATATTTACCGGTTTTCGTTAATGGTGCTGGCTTCGTGTAGGATACATGCGCCGCTTTATCTCGAATGAGACTACCATCATAATACAGTGCTGCATGATTCTCGTATCGAACTGTATCCTCGCTCTGAGAATCCACTTTCATTAAATATTTAATGGTAACTTTATAACGATCATCCCCAACATTCTGGTTTAAATAATCCATTAAACTACTGGTGAAGTTGAAGGTTACCACATCCTGTCCATTCACTTTTGTTTTATGAATGGTTAACCAATCAGAAAGTTCATGCTCTGCCTCATTATGATATTCATAAATCTTAATGGAATCTTCCACCAAGGAAGTGTTTGCCGGGAACGTATCCACTACATAACCCGTGGTGTAATTGCCACTTCCATAGAATCCATACACTGGAACTTCCCATGCAATCAGGCCTTTTTCCGTATCTCCGCTCTGTGGCGCATCCCACTTGGTAATGGTACCGCGCACAGTGGTAATATCCGCCCATTTATATTGTCTTTGCAAAGCCTGATACGAATCTTCCTCACTATAAACGGTCGCCTTCGAAGAAATCCAACCTTCGTATTCGTTAACGTCCACTCCACTCACATTGCTAATGGTCGTCCAATCATACATATTGGGATTCACTTTTACCGTATAGGTTACTACTACATTTTCTTCCGGAGACATACTTGGAATCGTTAAGGTATATCCACGATTCGTGTCAGTATCAAATTCCGGAGTATAACTTAATGCATTTCCAGAAAGATCTTTAATTTCAACGGAAGAAAAATCAATCGTTGCTCCATCATAAATAAAGTCACGGAATACCACATTATTATTGGTTCCCTGGGATTTAAATTGTACTCTCTGGGTATATAAATGATTTTGATCTGCATCCACCGAATTGAGATCCGTAAAAGTTTTAGAAATCACTGAGACTTCCGGAGTAGTATCCGGTTCTAGAATCTTAATGCTAATATCCACGGTTGTGGATGGGAATGCAAGGGATGTCTCCTTGGGATAGGAATCACTTGGCTTAATAATTCCTGCAAATGTTAACTCTCCTCGACGATTCGTTCCATTCTTAAAAGAATCAGAAGTATAATCAATGTTAATAATATTATCTGAAATGGTATAAGTTCCCACTTCCACACTGCCATCGATTAATTTTCCAGAGGTTTCGGTAAAGGAAACCGCATTACTTGGCAGGGTATACTTAAAACACGAAGATGTAGTAAAGTCATAGTTATTATCAAATTCCCATGCCATGGAAACACTTAATTCATCCCCCGCCTTCACTTCCGTGCCAGGATGATCAATCAAATTGGTCTGTCCCGTACTACTTGACAGAATCTGACTAATACTCACTGTAGCAGCCGTGGAAAGGTCTAAGCATGGCGTAGCGCCTTGTACCAAGGCAGAACCACCAAATCCGTGGTAATACATAAGCATGATAATGCTTGCAAATGTTACAACAAAAGATAGTAACTTTTTTTGGGTTTTCATATTATTCTCACCTCATATATTTTTGTGGAGTTCTCATACTTTCCTGCAATCAATTACTCCACGCATTTGTACCTATTAAGGCACATACGATTTAATCGTACTCAACAATATAAAACCTGTCAATAGTCGAAATATACAAATTTCCGCTTTTCTTTTCATCAGTAACACCGTAAATTGCCATGGAGTATAGTTTACCATACAATATCAAATGAAACATCCGGTTCCTGCGTACTATAGTCAACAAATATACTTACATTATAAAAACTATCATGTTCCGGATTTTCTGCAGCCTTTATACCAATAGATATTTCTATACAATCATCATTAATAGACAGCCCCTCGACATACCAATTCTCTTTTAAATACTCTAAACTAAATTCGTTCTTTAAACGAATATCCCAATCACTGCCACTATTATCCTCAAAAAACGCAGTAATCTGTTTATAAATTTCGTCATAACATTCTTCCATTATCGGCTCGGACTTTTTATAAATACTCTCCATGGAAGCAAGGACATAATCTATATTATCTTCTCGCACATTAAATTCGTGCAAGTTATAGGATGCATCCGGTTTATCGCCGAAAGAATGATTACCAAATCCACCCAGTATATCTATGTAGCATGCGTCTTTCGAACTTGTATCCTTAACTAATAATCCATTTCCAAAATACGGATTTTCAATCTTAACAGCAGATAGTTTTTTCTTATCACCGTATTTCATATGATTTAGGTTTTTTAGCTTCTTTTCAATCTGCTTCTGTTCTTTGGTTAAAGCAGGACTTTCTTCTTTATCTCCATTAAACAATTTGCTAAAAAATGACATATTTTGTATTCCTTTCAATATTGACTCTGCATTGCTGCACTTTTCTTTAATAATCGGAATCAATGATCCTTTTTGTTTTGTTATACTGTCTATTTTCTATACCAAGATACTGCTGTAAATATAATCGTAATCTTCCGAAATAACATACATCCGAAATTGAACATATATTCGTGTAACCCGATTTGGTTTAATGCATGATCCAATCAATAATTTCCTTCTCTGATTCCTCAAAGTATCTTAAATTGTCTTTTCGATACTTTCCGAAGGTCTTGTACATCAATCCTATAATAGGTATCATCCAGTAAAGTTTTTTCTCACGATCCCTGT
>JAILGS010000074.1 GCA_024696615.1 Lachnospiraceae bacterium | reverse complement strand
ACAATTTGCTTCGTGAATTTTTGGGTGAAGTAAAATTTTTAACTCAGTCGGGTACAAGCCCCGACTGAGTTAAACGCTCCGCGAGGATGCGCACGGATTCGGACAGGAATTTGTCTGCTGAAGCAGACCCGAATCCGGCGCACAAGACTCGCAAGCGAGTCTTGTCCTCATTTCAGTCGGAGAAATCCGCGAATATTTAATTCTGGGTCTTAATATGAATTCCGTTAACTAATACTTCGGCTTCGGAATTTAACTGAATCACTAAGCACTGATTGCCATCAATAACCTGGGTGGTAACAAGGTGTGTCATGGCAGGCTTAACCTTCACGGTAACATCCGGTGTCTTAATATCAAAGCTGGAAGAGTTGACAATATTTGGTGCTGCAAATGTGGAATCCTTACTTGCAGTAGCATCTTCAAAATAATCATCAAAATATTCCATCTGCTCCGGATTGACACTGGTATTTTCTATGAGACGCTTGATATCATGCTTATCAAAGACCACGGGAGCAGGATTTTCCTTCTGTTCTTCCATGAATTCTGTTAACTGCTCATGAATCGTCTTGATCGCTTCAAAATTACATTCTTCTCCTAAAGTATCTTCGATAATGGTCTGGAAGGCTGCTTTCTGGGTCTTGGAAGAGAGTGGTTCCTGACAGCCAAGAACTGCATCAATAAAGTCCGGACGAAGTTCTTCCGTATTCTTGGTGTAATATAATAAACCATGAATATCGGTACGACGGTCATTAAAGGCCGGGAAGAGGAATCCATGCATTGGAGCTTCCACCATCCAGTCCTTGCTCCGTTCTTCGAAGCAATTGTCCAGTTCATTATAATAGAGCGCACTCTTTAACAGATTCACGGGACAGATGGTACACAGGATATGGCTGTATACTAAGTCGGAGGCATCCACCATCTCCATGCCATCGGAGGCCTTGCCCGGAACATCATAGGCGGCATGAATTAACAGGATTAAGTAATTCTCTCCATAACTATAGCTGTCGATAATTTTCTGGTAGAATTCATTTACCAGATCATCATCCTCTAATTTACTGTTGCGAAGCTTTAAAAGGAAATTTTGAGTTCCACCTTCTTCTTCGGAAATTAAAGGAAATTCCATATTGATTAAATTCTTTCCCACGGTACCACTTAAGGAGTTCTTAAATAAAGTGAAATACTTGGAACTTTCTTCTTCCGGAAGGGAGAGGAAGGTACGATTCATCGTAGCTTTCACAGCCTTCTCATGATCCACATAACAACCACGAATTCTTGTGATGGCGGTACGCTTTGGATCAAATTGCTTTTTGATTTCAGATATTTCTTTTTTATTCATCGTTCAATCCCCAATTCTAAAAAAATCTAAAGATATAAAAAAACTCTTGAATCCACCAAAAGTCTTGGTATATCATACCATGTATTGAGTCCCAATGGTTGCATTTTTTATGGAAATTTAGTAAAATCGTAAGAGTGCATATTTTTTAACAATGCCTGTTTCATACGATGTTGTACTTAGCATAATCGATGTAGGAGGGACAGATATATGGATGAACTTGACGAAAGATTATACTATGAAGATAGCTTTCTGGAGGAATTTGATGCAGAAGTAGTTTCTTGTAAAGAGGAGGGACACTATTATAAAGTGGCTCTGACAGAGACTGCATTCTCACCGGAGACTTCCTATCTATATTCTGATGTCGGAACATTGAATGGTACTGTTAGAGTAATTCGTGCTACAGAAGAAGATGGAAGAGTAATCCATTATACGGATCAACCCGTAGAAGTAGGTTCCATCGTACATGGAAAGATTGACTGGGAGTATCGATTTGATATGATGCAGCAGCACACGGCAGAGCATATTGTCAGTGGCGTCATCATGACGAATTTTGGATATGAACAGGTATATTCAAAGTTTACAGAGACGGAAGTGGCCATTGTATATCATGGTCCATTATCTGCGGAAGATCTTGAATATGTTGAACGACGTGCTAATGAAATCGTTATTTCGAATGCAGTAGTTGAAACTCGTTTCCCAAGCAAAGAGGAGCTTGAATCCATGGCTTATCGCATGGATGATGTGAGTGAACCAGTTTCAAGAATTGTCTTAATTCCTGATTGTGATATCTGTGCATGCCGTGGACCACATGTAATGACCACGGGCGAGATTGGAATGATAAAGATCACGGGTAGTGATTATGCGGACGGGGTTACACAGGTGACTATTATTAGTGGCCACCGCGCACTTGTGGACTATCATCGGAAGTCTGCAATTGTGGAGAATTTATCAAAGCTATTTGACGCACCAGAAGATCAGTTGGTGCCACAGATCAAAAAATTGAAGGAGTGGATTGAGGCATAGTCCTTAATCGGAAAAGGTAATGGCTGAAACAAGAAAGAAATCATCAAGTAAAAAGAGCAAAAAGGCTAGACGTACACAGCGACTTGTTGGACTTGCAATGACCTTAGTGCTTTTTGTAGCAATGTTAGTATTCTTTATTCTACTTGCTACATTAAATATTTTGCCTACCATCTATATGGTTGTCATTGGAATCGTCCTTCTGATTATTTTATTTTATGTATTTGCCTCGCAACTTACCAAAGCCCATATGGTGGGTAAAGTGCTGGCGGTCATAGTCTTTATTCTACTTTGTTTAGGTAGTTATTATGTGAGCGTAACCAGTGGAGTATTCCACAAGATTACCAACATGGGTGAAGAAACCAATACCATGAGTATTGTGGTATTATCTAGCGCAGAAGCAGAATATATTAATCAGACCGGGGATTATATCTACGGTATTAATAATTCTTCCAGCTATGATGCAGCACGGGAAGCAATTTCCATGATTAATGAAAAACTTGGCAGTGAAGTAACGGTAGTGGAAGCTGAGAATTGGAATCAGTTAGTACAGGAATTGTATGATGGTACCATTCAGGCCATGATTTTAGATGAGGGTTATCGTACCTCCATTATTGATTATTATCCAACCTTTGATACGGACACTCGTGTGGTGGACGAATACTTGGAAGTGGATGCCAAGACCGAAACGGTTACTGCTTCGGATAAGGTTGTCACAGAAGAACCTTTCATCGTACTGATCTCCGGTACGGATACGGAAGGTAAGTTAAGTACTGTGGGTCGTTCCGATGTGAACATCCTTGCAACAGTAAATCCTGATACCCATCAGGTATTTTTAGTAACCACCCCTCGTGATGCTTATGTATCATTATATAATGATGAATCCGATACGGTGATTAAGAAGGATAAGTTAACCCATGCATCCAATAATGGTCTTGCATGTTCTGTGGCAACGTTGGAGCATATCTATGATGTGGATATCGACTTCTATGTACGTATGAACTTTACCGGTCTTGAGAAACTGGTGGATGCTCTTGGTGGTATCCGTGTATGGTCCGATTATGCATTTACTTCTTATGCACAGACCCATACTTACAAGGAAGGCTGGAATGACTTGGATGGTTATGCAGCTTTAATCTTCGCAAGAGAGCGTCATGCATTCTCTGCAGGAGATTTCCAGAGAAATAAGAATCAGGTCTATGTCATTCAGGCGATTGCAGAAAAGGCTCTGTCCGTATCCATCTTGAATAAGTATACGGATGTATTGAATACCTTGACTGGCGTGGTAGCAACCAATGTTCCTCAGGATCAGTTGTCCAAGTTAGTTAAGATGGAGATTGATGATATTACCCAGGGCAATGGGGATTGGGAATTTAAGTCCTATAGCGTTGCAGGTACCACTGGTATGGAGGGTGATATGAGCGTTGTATATCTGGATGAAGCACAGGTTGCACTGGCTAAGGAAAAGATCAATGCAGCTCTTGCAGGTCAGGATCCAGACTCCATTACAGAATAATTCGAAAGAAAATGGTTGGGACCATGAGCGTTTTTCGTTCATGGTCCCATTTTTCGCCCTTGAAACGTTTTATTATAGGGGAGCAAATGTTTAACTCAGTCGGAGAAATCCCCCACATCTATGCGTTAGCGTAGGTGGGGGGTATGACAAACTATACTCAGTCGGGGTACAAGCTCCGACTGAGTTAAACGCTCCGCGAGGATGCGCACGGATTCGGACAGGAATTTGTCTGCTGAAGCAGACCCGAATCCGGCGCGCAAGAC
>JAILGS010000070.1 GCA_024696615.1 Lachnospiraceae bacterium | reverse complement strand
ATCAAAATCAATGCAAACCCAACCAGCTCGTCATCCTCATAAAAACCAAGAACTTCTGATCTGCCCCTCCAGTTATACATCTCCTCAATGCTCATCCGTTCCTCAACCGGAAATGCCTCTGTGTTGATTGCCCTTATTTGCTCCCGATATGGCGAATTCAGTTCTATTTTCCTGATAACCATATCATTGCCTCGTCAAAACTGCGATTTGCTTAACCTTTTATACTGGAATATAACTATATACCAATTTTATCATAATTCTTGACGAAATCAATGGGATTAGGTATAGTCAAAACGAGCTGGACAACGGTAATCTCACCGCCATACAGCTCGTCAATTATCTTAGGATATCTTATTTACAGAAAAACTTTCACACACTCTCTTAATATTCATAAACATCTCCAATCTAAAATTAGTCATATATAACAATGACATATCTCATTATATCCATCTAATGCCAAAATTCCAAGGTTTAACTCACTAGACCTCCAAAAACTTCAAAGTCCCCAAAAGCGCCACTACATTTTGATATGATAAGTTCATCAGAAAGACTTACTTGAAATAAACAATTTTTAAATAGCTAGGGTGACAAAAAGTTGTCTTAGCTATTCAAAAAGGATACGGAGGTTAAGAATGAAGCATATAGTAATTGATATTGAGATGAATAACATTAGTGCAAAGTCAGAGGCAAGAAGGATATGCACCATGGAAACAATTGAGATTGGTGCAGTTATGCTTGATGACAATCTAGAAGAAATATCTTCATTCCGTACATATGTAAAGCCTAAATTTAACGAAGAAATAGAAAAAAAGATTACAAAGCTCACAGGAATCACCAATGAAATGGTTCGGAATGCTCCAGAGTTTACTGAAGCGCTTCGGATGTTTACTAATTGGTGTCTTGGAACAGGGGATGATGTAAAAATTTATGCTTGGAGTGAGTCTGATTATAATCAAATATCTAAAGAGATGATACTAAAAGATTATCATTTTACAGAAATGGAAGCGTCAATTCTTACCAATAGATGGTCTGATTTTCAAGCTGAGTTTGATAACCATCTTGGATTTGAAAGACAGGTATCTCTTAAAATGGCTCTCGATATGGCGGGTGTAAATTTTTCGGGGAGAGAGCATGATGCGCTTGATGATGCTAGAAATACAGCTGAGCTATTGCATATTTTTAAGGATGAAGAACTATTTGAAAAGTCTCTAAAAATAATAAAAGATGTTATGCAGCCAAAAACTATTGGAAGCTCAATTGGAGATATGTTTGACTTTTCAATGTTTGAATTGGCTTAATTCTTCTTCATGATAGAATGATGGCAAGAAGAAGGGGGGACACGCCTATGAAAAGAACCGTTGAGGAATTATTGCAGTTATCTGGAAATGTGTATATCTATGTGCCAAAGAAGGAAGTGCAGAAGCAGTTTCTGGTGGATGCGGAGCGGGAAGGCTTTTCCTTTGGGAATGGTGTAGTACCGACGCAAAGTGTGAGTCATGATTTGTATCGGATCTATCCGGATAAAAGCATGTGCTATGTAATGGGACCGGGATATATGGGATTTCTGGCATGGAAGGTAGGCTGTGTGGTGGATCGGCATTATATTAACTACGAGAAGTATATGAACGGGGAAGGGGAGTATGATGACTTTCGGGAAGCCAATCCCTATGCCAGCACAATCCTGGTATAAAAAAGCCCCATCCCAGGATGAGGGCTCCGGTTTTAGTCGGCCATCTAGTTTATTCGGTAACGATATTGTCCCCATTAGCATCTTGGAATCTCGCAATGGGAGAAGCGTTTGATTAATTTGGGCGAGACTTCTATTTTGGTGGCATGGAGGCGGGTAGTGTCAAACTGTTCAAGTAAAGCTTTGGCAGCAGTTTGCCCAAGGTAAAAGCGGGGAACGTCCATGGTTGTTAGGGCGGGCTCGATGATCTTACTTTCAGAGATATTATCAAAGCCAATGATGGAGATATCTTCTGGAATCTTGTAGCCACGGAGTTTCAACGCCTTTAAGGCGCCGATGGCAATCATATCATTGTCTGCAAAATAGGAAGTTGCTAAGGGATCCTTGCGGTCGATGATTTCTAACATATCGGTCATGGCACTTTCGATGGATGGGGACAGGGCATGAATCCTGGACCGGGATGGGGACATGCCGTTCTCCTTTAAGGCCTTCGTATATCCTTCAAAGCGCTCGTTAAAATTCGGAATCGAATAGGCGGACTGCAGATATCCCGGTTGCTTATGGCGCAGCCGGATGAGATAATCCGTGGCAAGATATGCCCCCTGACGATTATTGATGAGCACACTGGTGCAGTCCAAACTATCAAAATAAGTATCAAGAAGGACCATGGGATAGCCGAGATTGAGAAATTGCGTGCAGATATCCTGTCTCATTTCGGTTCCAATGAGAATCAACCCGGTACAATCGGATCCTCGCAAATCTGCAAAACAGTCTTCCAAGGAATCATTTTTTTCATAAAATTGAATCATCTTTACTTTATAATTTTTCTGTTGGCATTCGGATTTCACCCCATCGTAAATGGTGTCAAATATGGGAGCGTAGGAAAGAATCGCATTATGTGTGCGATAGGAAATCACATAGATGGAGCCGCCATTGGAATTTCCTTTTTTGATCTTGGTAAAATCGTAGCCGCATTCTTCTGCGAGGCGGATCACTTCCTGTCTGGTTTTGGTGCTTACGCCGGGTTTATGATTGAGAGCCATGGAGACTGCCGTTTCGGAAAGTCCCAGTTTTTTTGCAAGTTCTTTGGCTGTGATGGACATTGATATTTCCTCCTGATCCTTCGTTGTACTTTATTATAAAGTTTAGAAATCGATTTTGACAAGGAATAAAGTTGATAATAAAGTAAATATCACTTTATTTATGATTGAAATAAAGTTTCTGCAAATATACTATAAGACTATAACATTTGGAGGTACGCATATGGCAGAGATGAAGATTCCAGAACAGAAGAAGATACGCGTCATTATTGATACGGATGCGAAGAATGAGGTGGATGACCAGTTCGCCATTGTACAGGCGGTATTAAGTGAATCCTTTGATCTACGGGCTTTGATCGGGGCTCATTTTGGAGAGGAAAAATCCCCTCACAGTATGCAGGATAGTTATGAGGAAATCGAGAACGTTTTATCCCTGATGGGACGGGAGGATGTGAAGGTGCTCCATGGCGGTGCTTCGGCTCTGACTTCGGAGACCCTTCCCGTGATTTCGGAAGGTGCTCAATATATTATTGAGGAAGCGATGCGAGAGGATGAAAGACATTTGTACATTGCCTTCTTAGGACCATTGACCGACATGGCTTCGGCGCTGTTAATGTGTCCAGAAATTGCAACCAAGGACCTTACGGTGATTTGGATCGGAGGCAGGGACTGGCCTGCCGGCGGTTGGGAGTACAATCTGAAGAATGATATTCTCGCTGCCAATGTGATCTTAAAGTCCCAGTTGGAACTGTGGCAGGTTCCACGCAATGTGTATCGCATGATGCCGGTGTCCCATGCGGAGTTATGGACGAGAGTCCGCCCCCATGGCGCAATTGGGAAATATTTGGCGGAAAATGTGGTGAATTTTAATAATGAGTGGCCTTCTAGACCTCGGGAGTTTCGGATCCTTGGGGATTCCCCGGCGGTTGGATTGATGCTATATCCGGATTGCGGTGAGTGGGAATGGAAGCCGGCGCCGGAGTTGGATGAGCACATGAATTATGTGCATAACGGAAAGCACCGTCCGATCAAGGTGTATAAAAATATTGATGCAAGGTTTATCCTCGAGGACCTATATGCGAAATTGCAGCTAGCGGCCCAGGGGGAGTAAGTGGAGTATGGGACTGATCGCAGCTAGCGGCCCAGGGGGAGTAAGTGGAGTATGGGACTGATCGTAGCAAGCGGCCCAGGGGGAGTAAGTGGAGTATGGACTGATCGCAACAAGCGGCAGAAGTGGCGTGATTATAGTATGTGGAGGTGTTTTGATGGCACAACAAATTTTTGGACGCAAATGGTCCGTGTGGATGGCGGATACGGTACTGCGCAAATTCCCAGAGTTACGCAATCGCTGGGCCTACGACTACGGCGTGGTGTGTAAGGGCCTTGAGAAGGTGTACGAAGCCACTGGCGACCGCCGCTACCTTGATTACATGGAATCGAATATGAAGCACTTTCTCTTAGCAGATGGTGGGATCCGCTACTACGACAAGGCGGCCTACAACCTGGATTTCATTAATAACGGCAAAGTGCTCCTATATCTGTATCGCCGGACCCAGGAGGAAGCCTACAAGCAGGCTGCACAATTACTGCGCTCCCAGCTTGATACGCACCCACGCACGAAGGAAGGCGGCTTTTGGCATAAGAATGTCTACCCTGAGCAAATGTGGTTGGACGGTGTATACATGGCACAGCCTTTTTATGCAGAATATATCCATACCTTTGAAGCGGATTCCTCATATGAGGATGTGATTCGTCAGTTTCAGTTGATTGAAAAACATTTGAAAGATAAGGACACGGGGTTACTTTACCACGGATGGGACGAGAGCCGAGAGAGTTTTTGGGCCGATAAGGAGACGGGGCGTTCTGCCAATTTCTGGGGACGATCCGTGGGATGGTATGCATGCGCGTTAGTAGATACTTTGGATTGGTTGGAGCGGGATGCGGACCGGGATTTACTCATCGGCATGGTGAAGGATTTGGCCCGGGGCTTAGTGAAGGTGCAGTCGCAACAGAGCGGCGTGTGGTATCAGGTGCTTGACCGGGAGTCTTCCTACGGCAACTATCCGGAAGCTTCCTGCTCCTGCATGTTTACTTATTTTCTCCTTAAAGCTGTGCGCATGGGATATCTTGAACCGCTATACCGTGCTGCCGCCAAGAAGGCATTCTATGGCATCCTTCGGGAGTTTATCGAAGTGGATGAGCAGGCTTTTTTGAATCTCAAGGGTACGGTTTATGTTTCGGGACTTGGGGGCGACCCAATGCGGGACGGCTCCTATGATTACTATATTAGTGAGCCGAAGCAAATCAATAATTTGTTAGGAATTGGAGCGTTTTTAATGGCCAGTGCCGAGCTTGAAATGTGCGGAAAATTGTAGGAACTTGGTGAGTAGTGTTTTTTTATAGGACCCCAATATGGTATAATGTATCTACTTGATGATAAAGGGGATAACTCGCAGGGCGAGGTACATGCCAATGAAGGGGATTGAGGAATATACGCAACAGGAGATTGACATATGGGTTGGTTTAAATCGAAGGAAGAGAAGGAATTGGACGAGATTATAGCCAAAGTCCAAATGAACATGTCCAACAATTACAAAGATAATGCCATCGCCGATGTTAAAGAACTTGCTAAAGTGCTTGAACAGATGAAGCAGCAGGGCGTCCTTAAGGAGAAGGTGCTTGCTCGTTATCAAGCAACGCTTGACACGTTCCAGCAGCAAATTGTGGGTTACAGCCACAAAGAGCAGAAACCTTACTGGCACTGAAAGGGAAGTGAGTCCACGATGTGTGGTGATGAAACTGCAGTGGTACTGAATGCATGGTAGTGATGGAACTGCAGTGGTACTGAATGCATGGTGGTGATGGAACTGCAGTGGTGTTGCAATGCATGGTGGTGATGGAACCAAAGTGAGTCCACAATGTGTGGCAGTGCTAATGGCCGTGAGGCCTTCATATGAGAAATGAATAAATCCCGGGAACTGGTACATTTGTACTGGAATCCCGGGATTTTTTGTCACTAAAATTAAGGATTGGGTTGATTAACTCGCCAAGGAATTTAAATCTGAGGCAGCTTTGCGATGGATGCGGCAATCTCCTCGTCCGTTGGGATGACATCCGTCATTTCGCCGTTGTTGTAGCGCTCGTAAGCAAAAAGGTCGAAATAACCGGTTCCCGTGAGACCGAAGACGATGGTCTTCTCCTCGCCAGTTTCTTTGCACTTTAAGGCCTCGTCGATGGCAACGCGGATCGCATGAGAACTTTCCGGTGCCGGAAGGATACCTTCCACCCGTGCAAATGTTTCTGCAGCTTCAAATACTTCGGTCTGTTCTACGCTAACTGCTTCCATGAGCCCATCATCATATAACTGAGAAAGAGTGGAGCTCATACCGTGGAAACGAAGGCCACCGGCGTGGTTAGCGGATGGAATGAAGCCGCTTCCTAAGGTGTACATCTTGGCCAATGGGCAAATCATACCGGTATCGCAGAAGTCATATGCATAGGTTCCTCGGGTGAAACTTGGGCAGGATGCAGGCTCTACTGCGATGAAGCGATAGTCTGCCTCGCCACGTAACTTTTCGCCCATGAATGGGGAAATGAGTCCACCTAAGTTGGAACCGCCACCGGCACAACCGATGATGATGTCTGGGTGAATATCGTATTTATCCAATGCCGTCTTGGTCTCTAATCCAATGATGGACTGATGTAAGAGTACCTGATTTAACACGCTTCCTAATACGTAACGATAGCCAGGATTCTTGGTTGCTACTTCCACTGCTTCGGAAATTGCACAACCAAGGCTTCCGGTGGTACCTGGATGCTCGGCAAGGATTTTCTTACCTACCTCGGTTGTCTCGGATGGGGATGGAACTACGGATGCGCCGTAGGTTCTCATAACTTCGCGACGGAATGGCTTCTGTTCATAGGAACACTTTACCATATAGACTTTGCAGTCCAAATCAAAATAGGAGCATGCCATGGAAAGTGCGGTTCCCCACTGGCCTGCGCCGGTTTCGGTGGTGACACCCTTTAAGCCCTGCTTTTTTGCATAATATGCCTGAGCAATGGCGGAGTTTAATTTATGGCTACCACTGGTGTTGTTTCCTTCGAATTTGTAATAAATCTTAGCTGGGGTCTGCAGCTTCTTTTCTAAGCAATATGCACGCACCAATGGGGATGGACGATACATCTTATAAAACTCGCGGATTTCTTCTGGAATTTCAATATATGGTGTGGTATCGTCAAGTTCCTGTGCTATTAATTCGTCACAGAATACTGGAGCCAAATCTTCTGCGGTCATTGGCTTCTTGGTTGCTGGATTTAACAGTGGTGCTGGCTTATTCTTCATGTCAGCACGAAGGTTGTACCAAGCCTTTGGCATCTCCTGTTCTTCGAGATAAATCTTGTAAGGGATTGTTTTTTCTGCCATGTTTTTTCCTCCTAATGTGTATTTGCGAGTATGGGGCTGCACAATCGGATTGACGCCACAATCGGATTGGATCCACAATCGCACGGCGCCCTCTTCTGGGGTATACCAGGATTGTGGGGAGCGATTGGGGCTATACCTCACATACTCGGTCCGGGACAGGATTTTGGCATAAAAAAACCTGTCCCTACAGTTGTTCACTGCTGGGACAGGTAGAATAACCTGCGGTGCCACCCGGCTTGGTGTATCATTACACCCACTTAGTGCATACTATCATATGCCGGACTTTGTTCACGGAGTTCCATTTCTCCGGCTTCCCTACTTTTTGAAGATCGATCATACGTGGTCATACATGTTCATACGTGTCATACGTGAGGATACACAATCACATCAGATATTCTCTTCAAGGTTCAGATTGCCCTCAGGAGTCCATTCAGTAAATCACTTAACATTCCAATTCCACCAGCTGCAACTCTCTAGTGATAAGGAGGACCTACTTACTTACTCTCCTTCAACGGTTTTAAGTGATGTCAACACAATTTAACTGTTTTTGTCAAGGTAACTTGTGGCATGTGCGTGTTAGTGTGTGTACCTGGTGGAGTGGGGCGTGGGCAGGAAGTTAAGCCTAGGGTTGATGCCCTCCGTAGGCCCACTCTTTTTCCGTTAATTCTTCGCTTGCTTCTATAACCGGTGTTCCTTCGCCGCCGGAACTTGGTGGTACTGGGATATCCAAATCATATGGTTTTTCTAATCCTGCATCACTAAGGGCTAAGGTTATGGTTCTACGAATTACGCCGGAGGTGATGAGTTCTTCGCCGCCGAGTTCACGGATATGATCATTTAAGGAACTATCATGTTCTGTAATATAGAAGCGAATTCCCCGTTGTTCTAGCTTGGTTCGGAATAATTTGATCCGGTCCAAAGCAGTGATATCGATATTTCCCACACACCTTGCATCAACCACCACTTGCCGGGTATCCGGTTTGATGGAACGCTCGATATCGTATTCCAGTTTTGACACATTTGCAAAGAAGAGATTGCCCTGGAAGCGATAGATGATGGTGTTTTTGATTGGATAAGCGTGCTTGTTGCGGCCGAGGGTATGGAAGTTTCCGTGGCCTGGGATGCGGCCGAGGAAGGTGGCTGGCGGATCCACACCGCGCATGGTGATTTCTCCGAAGGACAGGAGGCAACCGATGATGACGCCGTTGATGGTGCCAAACAGGAGCACGGCAAAGAAGGAAATCAGGAAGACCATGGCTTCGCTTCGACTATAATGGAGGAGATGGCAAAACATCTTCCAATCGATGATTCCTATCAGGGCCGAGATGACAATCGCAGTAAGGATCGGCACTGGCAAATACTGTAAGAATGGTGTTCCTACGCAAAGGGCCACTGCCATGGTGACAGCGGCTGCTAAGGAGATGATTTGGGATTTGCCCTGGTAGAAATCTGCGATGCCACTGCGTGAGACGGAGCCGTTAATTGGGCAACAACCAATCAGGGATGCGGCAAAGTTCATGCCTCCATAGGCAAGGAGTTCCTGGTTTTCGTCAATGGTATCCTGGTATTTGGCTGCATAGGATTTGGTCGCAAGCAGTGTCTGGGCCATAATCACAAGGGCTATACTCAAACTTTCCATGGCTATGGTAAAGAAATTGTAATGGATTAAGGCAAAGAAATCTGGAAACAGGAGTGGTGGCAATCCTTCAGGTACTGCGGGAAGTAGGGCCACTCCATACTGGTCTAAATGGAAGATGATTTGTAATAATGCACCAACCAAAACCATGATGGCAGTCATGGGTACCCGTGGAATGTAGTGTTTGGACAGGAAGATAATCGCAATGGTTCCAATTCCTAACAGGAAAGATACTAAGTTAAAATGGGTAATTTCCTGAGTAATATTTTTTAATAAATCAAAGAGTTCTCCGCTTGCGGGCTTTCCACCGTAGAGTTTTGGGATTTGCATCAGGATGATGGTTGCTCCTACACCTGAGATAAAGCCTCCCATAACCGGCGTTGAGATAAAACGAATCACCCGTCCTGCTTTGACATAATAAAAGAGAATAAACCACAATCCCACGATAAAGGAGATTAAAGGTACTAAGGTAAGTGCCTCTTGGCTTTCTGGCTGTACGGATAAGGTGGTTAATAGAGTTCCTACCATGGCAGCAGGCATGGCATCCACACCAATGATAAATTGCGGAGAAGTGGTGATTAAACTATATATTAGAATCGGGAGAAGTGATCCATAT
>JAILGS010000085.1 GCA_024696615.1 Lachnospiraceae bacterium | reverse complement strand
CCCATCTTTAATCCCACGGTATTGCTTCGTTCGCTCTCCATAAAATTTAAATAAATCTGACGTAATTTCTCCTCTAAATTTCCTGTGGAGCAGCATACCACAAAATGGTCCTCGGAGAATCGTGAAACAAAATCCTCCGTAAATTCGTGATTTAAAATCTCCGTGAACTGATTTAAGAAATTATCCCCTTCACTAATACCGAATTTCCGGTTATATGGCTTAAAATTCGTAAGATTGAAATAAATAAAAGAAACCGGCTTCTCCCCATTGGCATTACGACTGATTTCCAAAATTCGCTCCGCAAATTCTAAGAATCTTCTACGACCTGGGAGTCCTGTCAGTTCATCAATATCAAAGGAATAGTATTTGGTTCTGGTCTCCACTACAAAGACATAGAAAATCAGACCATCTTCTTCATCCTCCACAAGATGACCAAAATCCTCAATATATTTTTCTTTTCCACTCTTGGTAATAATTCGATAAAAGACATGATCAAAACGATCCCGATTTCCATCCACCTGGCTTGCAATACTATTCTCCACCACATCCACATCTTCTGGATGTACTAATCCTCGAAAGGTACCCCCGGTAAGCAGACGGAATTCATCCGCATTCTGACATTCAAAAAGGTCAAGAAATGCCTTATTGGCATACAAAATCTCCTCTTCCCCCGTGGCACGATAGACAAAAAATCCCCCGGGCATGGAAGAGAATCCATTCATAATATACTTCTGATTAAAATCCTTACTGGTATACTCGCAATCCCCCATAACAAGTCCTCCAAGTAGGCCTAATGCCTTGTTCTCATCCCTTGTAGCTAAAAAATTAACTACGCTTCCAAAACATATACACGACTATTGTATCACTTTTTATACAATTCTCCTAGTCCCCCCCACATAAAAAAAGAAGTGGAAATATAAAATCTATTTCCACTTCCATATCCTTCTCATGATCCTTGTCATTCTTAGGAAAGTTTGGCTAAATCCCGAATCACTTCGCCTGCAAGGAGTAATCCTGCAACCGAAGGGCTAAAGGAAATACTTCCCACCACTTTACGAGCTTCCTCATCCCTGCTTTCCGCTCTTTTTGTAACCGGCTTTTCCTTGGAATAAACCACCTTCAAGGAGTCCACGCCACGTTTTTTTAATTCCCGGCGCATCACCTTCGCTAATGGACATACATCCGTTTCATAAAGATCTGCAATCTGGAATAATTCCGGATGCAATTTATTCCCCGTTCCCATGGAACTGATCACAGGAATGGAATGCTCCTTACAACGAAGAATTAATTCAATCTTGGCAGTAACCGTATCCACTGCATCCACGACATAATCGTAGGAATCCCAGTCAAACTGATCCGCCGTCTCCGGTAAGAAAAAAGTATTATGACAATGTACCACCACATCCGGATGAATATCTTCCATCCGTTCCTTCATGACATCACATTTGTAACGGCCAATGGTGGAATGGGTGGCAATAATCTGACGATTGAGATTGGTAAGATCCACCACATCCTTGTCAATCAAATCAAATTCTCCAATACCACCACGAACCAGTGCTTCGCAGACAAAACCGCCCACGCCACCGATTCCAAATACAGCTACTCGCGATTTTTTCAGCCGACCTAGTCCATCTTCTCCCAGGATAATCCTGGCACGATCCCATTGATCCGTCATCTTCTACCTCGTATTACCGGAATCCTGTCCTAAAAAAAGGACTTAAAAATTCTCCATCATCTTATGTAACAGTTTATACAATACTTGCGCATCCTGGGCATCTAAATTGACACAACCGGCCATCTTTTCAGGAACAGAGATCGCACGTTCTCTTAACTGAAGGCCCTCTTCGGTCACACTTACCACCAGACTTCTTTCATCTTCCCGGGAACGATTACGCTCCACAAAGCCCTTCTTTTCCAAAGTCTTTAATAATGGGGTTAAGGTGCCGGAGTCCAGATAGAGATACTCTCCCATCTGCTTCACTGTCAATTTCTTGTGCTCCCACATCACCATCATTGCAATGTACTGGGTATAGGTAAGATCCAGCTCATCTAAAAATGGTTTATATCGTCTTACCACATCCTTCGAACATGCATATAATGCGAAACACAACTGATTATCCAGCTTCAAACAATCATAATCTTCCCTGGCTGCCATAAACTAACTTTCCTCCTAAAGTAACGCTTCGATTCCTGCACGAACTTCCTTCGCATCAGCGGTTGGTTCAAAGCGCTGTACAATTTCTCCATTCTTTCCAATCAAGAACTTGGTAAAATTCCATTTTATTTTACCATTATTTTTGTAATTTGGGTCCATTTTTTTTACAACTGGGGTTAATAATAATTTGGCAGCCCCATGAAATCCCTGAAATGTGGTTTCTGTGGTCAACCACTGCCACAATGGAATGGCATTCTCCCCATTCACATCCACCTTGGAAAACTGTGGGAATGTCACGCCAAAACGGCCGGTACAGAACTGATGAATTTCTGCATCATCTCCCGGGGTCTGGTTCGCGAACTGGTTGCATGGGAAATCTAAAATTTCCAATCCCTTCTCATGAAGATCCTGATAAATCTCCTGAAGCCACTGGTAATGTGGAGTAAAACCACACTCCGTTGCTGAATTAATCACAAGAACCACCTTGCCTTCATAGTCTTTTAAGGATACGTCCTTGCCTTCCTGATCCTTCACCGTAAAATCATATAATGTACTCATCTTTCAACCTCCTGTAGAATAAAACTCATCCCCGGATCATATAATGTTACGTTAATAAAATTGTACGCAATCATTATAAATAGATTGTACGCAATCGAATTACATTTGTCAAGAAATTCCTGCATGGGGCTATGGTCAAAAAAAAAGAAGGATATGATACCGCCCTCTCCCGTGCCAGGGAATTACTCTCCCTTACAGGCATTGAAGATTTAGCAGATATCCATCCTTCTGAATTATCCGGTGGTGACGAGTTACTCTAAACCAATGGTTTCATCCAATCCCAACATAATATTCATATTCTGTACTGCCGCACCGGAAGCACCCTTACCAAGATTATCAAAGAGTGCAGTCACCGTGGTCTGCTCCTCATGTCCGCATACAATAATGGATAACTTGTTGGTACCCGCATTGGTGTTAGCATAAATCTTGCTTTCATTGGTTCCAAATGGTACGACGGAAACAAAATGTTCCGAAGCATAATATTCTTCTAATCTTTTACAAATCTCTTCGGCAGTTGGAGTACCGGAAAGAAGACGATTTTGAAGCATAATGGTGGTGGCCATACCCTTATAATAATCATCCACCACTGGCATAAATACTGGAGCATGGCTAAGTCCTGTGTACTTGGTCATTTCCGGTACATGCTTATGCTTTAGATTCAGTCCATAAATTCCAGGGCTAAAGAGGGCATTAGCCTTATCTTCCCCTTCATATTCAGCGATCATCTTCTTACCGCCACCGGAATAACCAGTTAATGAATAACAGGTCACTGGATAGTCCTTCGGTAAAATCCCCATGGAAACTAAAGGAGCAGTTACACTAATAAGTCCCGTTGCATGGCAACCTGGATTGGCAATCCGCTTTCCGTGACGGATGGCTTCTCTTTGCTCCTTGGAAAGTTCCGGATAACCATAAACCCAGTCAGGATCGGTACGATGGGCTGTAGAAGCATCAATCACCCGTACGTTAGGATTATCAATTAAGGATACCGCTTCTCTTGCTCCATCATCTGGAAGGCAGAGGAATACAATATCCGCTGCATTTAAGAATTTCTTTCGTTCTTCTAAATCATGGCGCTTATCTTCATCAATACGAAGAAGCTCTAAATCCTCTCTTGCGCCAATTCTTTCATAGATCTGAAGTCCCGTAGTACCACTCTGACCATCAATATATACTGTTGTTTTCATACTCATTTCTCCTCAATCGATATAACTCTTCATCATATGAAATCTTAAAATATGTTCCACTATAAAACATTTGTGCTATTCCTTCAAGTAAAAATCCTGATTTTCTATGGAATCAGGCAATCAAACCGCACCGCTTTTCGAGTCACGCTATAGGAGGGGGTGATTCCCGCAAGATAGGGTCCATCCGGTGGTCGCTTGATGATGATCTTTTTAGCTCCCACCAAAAGGGCTTTTTGAATCAGTTCTTCCTCATCCCCGCAAGGATTCTCGATTTGATGTAATATCTGGAGTTTTTTCTTGGTCTCTGCGGATTTTTTCTTCTCCGGAAACATGGGGTCAAGATAGATCACATCCGGCACATAGGATAACTGGGACAATAGTTCCTTGCTATCCCCCTCTTTTAAGGTCATGCGTCTTGCAATTTCCTTTAACTGTCCATGGTTTTTAGCACGAATTAAGGCATCCGAAAGGAGGGTTGCCGTAATCGGATTATGCTCGAATAATTCCACGCTATAACCTCCCGCCGCTAAGATAAAGGAATCTTCCCCCATTCCGGCAGTGCAGTCCACTGCTCGCATTCCCTCTTCCATGCCGGAAGATTTGGCGGCTTTTAGTAGAATTTCATGCTGCAGATGGCCGCCGGTTACGCGAGAAAGGAGTCTTGTAAAATCCCCCCTTAGTTCCTGGCCTCCTGCCACAAAAGAAAGTCCTCCCTTATCCATAAGAAAATACATGGCACTGGTATCCTCAGGGATGGTGGTGGTTACCTGGGTTTCAAAACGTTCTGCAATTCTTCTGGCCCGGTCTAAATCCACGCCCTTTCCCTTGGTTACTACTGCTTGAATCATAAACACTCCTTAATTAATTAATTAATACAAATCCATGATCGAAGGTCACGCTGATTTGATGCTCCGGGTACTCCTTGGTAAGAGCAGTAGCTAAAGCATCCAAAACCTCCCCATCCGTTAAGTTTACTGTTTTAGGAACCACACAGTCAAAAATCACCCGATGCACGCCATCACATTCCACTTCTCGAAAATCATGAATGGAAATAGATTCGTGAATCGCCTTGGCACTATCCACCATATACTGATACAGTGGATCAATATGCTCCTTCTCCACATAGATTGGATCATAATGGATTAATAATGGCATCTGGAATTTTTCCTTTAATTCCCGCTCAATCTGATCAATCACCTCATGGCATTCCATAATGCCCCGTTCTGCTGGAACTTCCACATGCACACTGGCAAACCGATGGCCCGGACCATAATCATGCACCATTAAATCATGGGTACCAAGGACTCCATCATAGGAAAGAATACTTTTTTCCATCTCTTCCACTAATTCCGGATCCGGCGTGGTTCCTAACAGTGGATTTAACGTATCCTGCACTAAGGAAATTCCACCAATTAATACGATGAGTGCCACCACGGCACCCATCCAGCCATCCAGATTAATCTTGGCAAGATAGGAAATAATGGCGGAGATCAGCACTGCTCCTGTGGCCATCACATCATTCCGACTGTCCACTCGGGCTGCCAAAAGACTGGTGGAAGAAATCTTCTTTCCCACCACCGTATAAAGGACCATCATGCCCAATTTAACCACAATGGAAAGTACCAATACCCCATACATGGCCCATCCATAAGTAATTTCCTGGGGATGGAGAATCTTCATAAAACTCTCCTTCAATAATTCCACACCTGCAATCATCACCAAGAATGCAATTACCAGACCGGAAATATATTCATATCTGGCATGGCCAAAGGGATGATCCTCATCCGCAGGCTTGGAAGAAAGTTTAAATCCGATCAGTGTCACAATACTGGAAATCGAATCGGAGAAATTATTCACCGAATCCGCGATGATGGAAATCATTCCCGAAGCAACTCCCACCACTAATTTGGAAACTGCCAGGAAGATATTGCAGCAGATCCCAATGGTACTGGCAATCTGTCCATATTTGGTTCGCTGATGTTTATCCATAAAAGTTAACCCCTCTCAATTTTTTTATGTATTGAATTATATACCATAAGATACCCTTCTGTCGAAAAAAATAGTTTCGGAGTAAAATTATTCTGTGATATAATGCTTGTGTTGTGCATGTTTCAGATGAAAACATGACTTTTTAAAAGGAGGCTAAATATGGCTATTAGACTTGGTATTTTAGGTTATGGTAACCTTGGTAAGGGCGTAGAAGTAGCAGTGAAAGATGCATCCGATATGGAATTGGTTGCAGTATTTACTCGTAGAGATCCTTCTAGCGTTTCTATCTTAACTGCAGGAGTTCCTGTATTAAATGTAAAGGACATCGCATCTTGGAAGGATAAGATTGATGTTTTAATTCTTTGTGGTGGTAGTGCAACGGACCTTCCAACCATGACTCCGGAATATGCTAAATTATTCAATGTTGTAGATAGTTTTGATACTCATGCTCGCATTCCAGAGCATTTTGCAAATGTGGATGCAGCTGCGAAGGAAGCAGGCACCATCGGTGTGATTTCCTGTGGTTGGGACCCTGGAATGTTCTCCATCGCTCGTTGCTATGCCAATGCAATTCTTCCAGATGGTAAGGATTATACCTTCTGGGGCAAGGGTGTTTCTCAGGGCCATTCCGATGCCGTACGTCGTATTGCCGGAGTAAAGAATGCGAAGCAATACACCATTCCTGTAGAGGAAGCATTGGAGGCAGTAAGAAGTGGAAAGAACCCAGAACTTACCACCAGACAGAAGCACACTCGTGAGTGCTTTGTGGTATTAGAAGAGGGTGCTGATGCTGCTAAGGTGGAGAAGGAAATCAAGGAGATGCCAAATTACTTTGCCGATTATGACACCACCGTACATTTCATCTCTGAGGAAGAATTCAATGCCAACCATAGTGGTTTAGCACATGGTGGTTTCGTATTCCGTTCTGGTAAGACCGGTGTGAATAAGGAACATAATCACATCATCGAGTACAGCTTAAAGCTTGACTCCAACCCAGAATTTACTACCAGCGTATTAGTCTGTGTAGCAAGAGCTGCTTACAGAATGCATAAGGAAGGTATGAGCGGTTGCAAGACCATCTTAGATATTGCTCCTTCTTACTTTAGCAATACTTCTGCCGAAGACTTAAGAGCACATTTATTATAAGAAAAATTGAAGCACGACTCCTTGGGATTTCCTTGGAGCCGTGCTTTTTTATTACATTATATTAGGTATTGTTTTCTTTGCCCATCCAATGTCAGAAATTAATTTAATAAAAACTTCTTTCCCTTGGTTAGCGCATCAATTGCCTCTAATTCTTCCGGAGCGAATTTCCGCTTTGCTACTGCATCCAGGTTCTCTACAATCTGTTCTGGCTTGGAAGCACCAATTAATACGGAAGTTACCACATCATCCTTTAATACCCAGGAAAGTGCCATCTGTGCCAAGGTCTGACCACGTTTTGCGGCAATCTCATTCAAAGCACGAACCGTATCACGATTTCCTTCCACGGTGGAAGCCTTTAAGAACCGACCATCCGTAACCACACGGGAATCCTCTGGGATTTTCTCCAAATATTTATTGGTTAACTGTCCCTGTGCCAGTGGGGAGAAACAGATAATACCCTTCTTTAACCGTCCTGCAGTCTCCTTTAAGCCATTCTCCTCAATCACACGACAAAGCATGCTATAACGATTCTGATTGATGACAAATGGTACGTGGCGCTCTTCTAAGATGGCAGTTGCCTTCTCTAACGTTGGACCATCATAATTGGAAAGCCCCACATATAAAGCCTTACCGCTTCGTACAATCTGTTCCAAAGCACCCATGGTCTCTTCCAGTGGAGTCTGTGGATCCATACGATGATGATAGAAAATATCCACATAATCCAGTCCCATACGCTTTAAACTCTGGTCAATGGAAGCCATGAGATACTTTCTGCTGCCCCAGTCCCCATAAGGGCCCGGCCACATATAATATCCCGCCTTACTACTAATGATCATCTGATCCCGGTAAGCCCCAAGATCCTCCTTTAACAGACGGCCAAAATTCTTCTCCGCACTGCCCTCTAAAGGACCATAATTATTGGCCAGATCAAAATGTGTAATTCCATGATCAAAGGCGGTAAAACACATCGCCTTCATATTGTCATAATTTCCATGATCTCCAAAATTATGCCATAATCCCAAGGATACGGCTGGAAGCAGTAAACCACTGTCTCCACAACGATTATAAGTCATCTCTTCATAACGCTTGTCACTTGCCTGATACATTT
>JAILGS010000084.1 GCA_024696615.1 Lachnospiraceae bacterium | reverse complement strand
TGATAGGAGAAGTAAGAGTGGAATTAAGAAGACTCCACTACGTAAGGAAGAGAGGATGGCAGCTCCAAGCCGCTTTCCCGTACTCTGGAATAACATCTCCGTAATCATACAGATGGGCAGTGTTGGAAGGGAAGCAATCTGAAGTAATAAAGCTCGATGAGCAATGGCAATTACCTGATCATCATCGCGGAAGAGTCGCAGGATTTCATCCGGATGGAATAGTACCACGGCGCCAAAGATCATACAGAAGACTTCACTAGTAATCATGGCAAACCAGAAGGCCTTACGAAGGCGGCGGTATTTTCCGGCCCCGTAATTATAGCCACTCACTGGTTGGAAGCCCTGACCGGTTCCAAGAGCCACGGAGAAGACAAAGAAGAATACCCGGCTTACAATACTCATGGCAGCTACAGCCTCATCCCCATAGGCGGAAGAGGTGGTATTTAAGATTACCGTAGCAAAGCTATTTAGTCCCTGACGAAGGAGACTTGGAAGACCGGTAGCACAGATATTACCCAGTAAAAGCAGGGTAAAGGAGGCATTCTTCCAGGAAATCTTGGTCTGGGTCTTCTTTCGAAGGAACATGGAAAGTAAGATGCTAAAGCTAATGATCTGGGAAAGTGCGGTGGAAATTCCTGCACCTGCAATGCCAAGATGCAATACAAACATAAACAGCGCATCTCCCGCAATATTTAAGATACTTCCGGTGAGCATACCAATCATACCTAAAGCAGCACGTCCTTCATAACGAAGAATGTTATTTAAGGTAAAGGAAGAACTCATAAAAGGTGCGGCAAGTAAAATATAACGGATATAGTCCTTGGCATAGGGGGCGATGGTTTCCGTGGAACCCAAAGCAAAGATTAATTCGTCTAAAAAAAGAAAACTAAAAATCGAAACCATGGTACCGCAGAAGAAGGAAGCAAAGAAGGCAGTGGAGGCAGTTTTTGTGGCCTGTTCCACATCTTTGGCCCCTAAGTGTCTTGCAATAATACTTCCAGAACCCTGTCCAAAGAGAAAACCAAAGGCCTGGATAATGGACATAAAGCCAAAGACGACTCCCACTGCGCCGCTGGCACTGTTTCCTAAAGTACCCACGAAGGCGGTATCCACCAGGTTGTAGATATTCGTTACCAGCATGGTTAAAATCGCTGGAATGGACAGTGAAATCACAAGTTTTGATACGGGTGTTTCTGTCATTTTAATATATTGTGCATTCGAATTAGACATAGAGTAACCTCATTAGAATCAATATGATTTATTATAACGAGGGTTGATTTGAAGATTCAAGAGAAAATCGAGGAAAATATGAAGAAAGAATTATTTGATTCACAAGCGTTAAAAAAATTAATTATTCCATTAGTCTTTGAGCAGTTTCTTGCGGTAAGTATTGGATTTGTTGACACCTTCATGGTATCCACCGTGGGAGAAGCGGCGGTATCCGGTGTGGCCCTGGTGGATAATATCAATACCCTGTTAATTCAGGTGCTCTCCGCCCTAGCAACGGGTGGTGCCGTGGTATGTAGCCAGTATATTGGCTTAAAAACCAGTCACGAACAGCGTAGTGACTTGGAAAAGGCTAGGGAAGCCGGAGAGCAGGCGAGACGTTCTGCAGGACAGATTTTATTAATTATGGGAAGTATTTCCTTCCTGTTACTCTGTATTGCCCTGTGCTTTAATGGACAGATCCTAAGCTTTGTCTTTGGTTCCATCGAGGCGGATGTGCGTAGTAATGCTCGAATTTATTTCTATATTACCGCCCTGTCCTATCCATTTTTAGGTCTTTATAATGCAGGTGCAGCGCTGTTTCGGGCCATTGGCAATAGTAAGATTAGTATGAAGACCAGTTTTGTAATGAATATTTTTAATGTGGCTGGAAATGCCATATTAATCTTTGGATTTCATATGGGAGCTGCCGGTGTTGCACTGGCAACCCTTATTAGCCGTGTGTTTGCCTGCGTATTTATCCTGTCCATTTTATTCTCCACGGATTCGGTGATCCGTCTTCAGAGTATTCGCGACCTTGCGCCCGAAAAGCGCATGATTGGAAAAATTCTTGGCATTGGACTCCCAAGTGGCTTAGAGAATGGTATGTTCCAGATTGGTAAGCTTTCCGTATCCAGTCTGACTTCCACCTTTGGAACCGCAGCCATTGCCGCTAATTCCGTGGCAGGAAATATTACCAGTTGCTCCAATATTCCGGGCAATGCCATTGGAATGGCCATGATCACGGTTATCGGCCAAAGTGTTGGTTCCGGAGATTCGGAAGAAGCCAAGCGCTATGGCAAAAAATTATTGGGAATTGCCTATGTGGGAATCTGGACCACCAATGCGCTTATGTGGATTTTTGCAGGAGAGTTAGTTGGAATCTTCCATCTGTCCCAAGAAGCCACCACCTTAGCGGTGAATTTACTGCATATGTTTACCTTAGTGGCCATCTTTTTATGGCCGCTATCCTTCTCCCTTCCCAATGCCCTTCGTGCCGCAGGAGATGCCAAGTTTACCATGACCGTCAGCATTCTTTCCATGTGGTCCTTCCGTGTGGGCTCTAGCTATTTTTTAGGAAAAGTGATGGGACTTGGTTTGTACGGCGTATGGATGGGTATGTTTATTGACTGGTTCTTCCGTTCCGCCGCATTCCTGATTCGTTTTTTACGGGGCAAATGGGCCGAAAAACGTCTGGTATAGCCATTTTTCATATGAATATGGAAAAAAATCTTTTCTAATGGGGCATTTCATTGTAAAATGATAAAGTTAGAAAAATCGAGGCATGTGTATTCGATTAGTTAGAGAGGGAGTTTTACATGGAAGAACCAAAAAAGAGAATGTTATCCGGAATTCAGCCAAGTGGTGATCTTCACCTTGGTAATTATCTGGGAGCAATCAAGAACTGGGCGGATCGTGTCAATGAATATGAATGTTATTATTTTATGGCAGATCTTCATACGATTACAGTACGTCAGGAGCCGGCGGATCTTCGTAAGCGTTCCTTAAATCAGTTAGCACAGTACATTGCCTGCGGCTTGGACCCTGAAAAGAATACCTTATTCCTTCAGTCCCATGTCCCTGCACATTCGCAGTTATCCTGGGTATTATCCTGCTATACCATGTTGGGAGAATTATCCCGTATGACTCAGTATAAGGATAAGGCAGCAAAGCATCAGGATAATTTGAATGCAGGTCTTTTCACCTATCCAATTCTCATGGCAGCAGATATTTTATTATATCAGGCGGACTATGTTCCGGTGGGGGAAGATCAGAAGCAGCATGTAGAGATTACTCGTGATATCGCACAGCGTTTTAATAATATTTATGGAGAAGTATTTAAGGTGCCAGAACCACTTATTGCTAAAACTGGCGCAAGAATCTATGGTTTATCCACACCGGGGGATAAGATGTCCAAGTCCATCCCAGAAGGATGCGTATTCATCATGGATGATGCAGATACCATTGCCAGAAAGTTTAAGCGTGCCGTAACGGATAGTGATACCGTAAACTGCGTTCGTTATGATAAGGAGAATAAGCCGGGTGTTGCGAATCTTATGAATATCTATTCCACCATTACCGGAAAGACCTTTGAAGAAATTGAGAAGGAATTTGATGGTAAGGGCTATGGAGTATTTAAGCCGGCTGTAGCAGAGGTGGTAAATGACCATCTTGCTCCAATTCGTGATGAGGCGAATCGCTTAATCAAGGATAAGGAATATTTAAATCAAATCTATCGAGAAGGCGCAGAACGTGCGTCCTATGTTGCAGGTAAGACCCTTCGTAAGGTATATAAGAAGGTTGGTTTTTATCAATTAGATAAGTAGAACGACTCCCCAGGTTTACCTGGGGAGTTTTTTATTTCCTCATGGTTTTTGGATCGTATCGGGATTGTATCAAGGATGGGAACAAGGTATAATGACATAGAATGAGTGAGGAACTGGAGGAAAATCATGACCAAGCAACTTCAAGCAGGAAAATTTCGATGGACTCGTCGGAATATTTTTGACATTATTCAGATTGGGGACAAATCTAATCTGGTGAGTCGTGGATTTGATTTTTTTATTGTGATTGTCATCATTACCAATATCACAGTGATGTTCTTAGATACCTTTGATGCACTAGCTGCATTCCGAGGATTTTTTAAAGTGGTGGAATTGGTAACCACCCTGATTTTCTGTATTGAATATATTTTACGAATTTGGACCGCGGATTTTCTATATCCGAAGGAGACGAAACTACAGGCTAGACTGCATTTTCTCAGAAGCTACGATGGCGTAGTGGATCTTCTTACCATTATTCCGGCTTTTTTCTTAACGGGCTTTGTTGCCTTTCGAATGCTTCGTGTAGTACGTATTTTTCATCTATTTCGAATTAATGCCCATTATGATTCCTTCAATGTGATTACGGGAGTTTTATTGGAGAAGAAAAATCAGATTTTTTCTTCCCTCTTTATTATTGTGGTGCTGATGATGGCAAGTTCCTTATGTATCTATAGTGCGGAGCATGAGGCACAGCCGGAGATTTTTGCCAATGCCTTTAGCGGTATCTGGTGGTCCGTGTCCACGGTATTAACCGTGGGTTATGGGGATATCTACCCCATCACCACTTTGGGAAAGATTATGGCTATCTTCATTGCCTTCTTAGGCGTGGGCGTGGTTGCCATCCCTACCGGTATTATTAGCGCTGGTTTCGTAGAACGCTATACCAGGGATTCCCAGCATAATAATTATCAAAAAATCGATCTACAGGATATTGTGGAAGTGAAAGTGGATGCTGCCTTGGATCAGATAACCTTGGAAGAATTCTTAAAGCATGATGATATGGACGTATATCTACTCCTTCGAGATGGATTAACCGTACTTCCAAGACCGGATATGAAGCTACATAAGGATGATATTTTAGTTGGCCGTGTGGGAGACCCCCATGAAGCATAGGATGCGTAGTACCCTGGAAGGAATGGGCGATGTAGGACGGAAAGGAGCAAGAATGGCTAAAAAAGACCGAGTACAGCATGGAAAGATGGG
>JAILGS010000039.1 GCA_024696615.1 Lachnospiraceae bacterium | reverse complement strand
CCACACTTCTTCGAATTGTCAATGCCTGCTCCATGGAAGAAACCAGTTCTCTTCGCATCTGATTGAGTGCTCCCACAGGAACAAAGACATTCTCTCCCACCGTAAGAAATATGGTATCACAGGAAAACATGGTGGTACCGAGTTTTGTTAACTGCTTTTTTATACTTTCCTGATCCATGGCTTTATTCTGCGCTTCTTCCACCGGATCAAAATAGCATTCCACCCGCTTATGGTCACATTCCATGGAAAGATAAGCCGGCTCTCCCACCACAAAACAACCGGTGATGGTCACAGGGCGCTTGATATCCTGGGTTAAATAGGAATCCTGCAAGCGATGTAATAACATATTATTTCGGGTACGATAATAACGCTGCCCCTTAGCAGCACGGAACTTAGAAGGAACATGAATGGAAAAAACATCCCCCTCTTTATGGGCTTCGCCACTGGTCCAGGTAAAGGTAGCATCCATCTCCACCACATCCTGGGGATGAATCGTGGAAAGAGCCTTCACCTTAAGATTCCCCGACTGACAGGAAACCACTTCTAAGGCAAGCACACCTGCGTGATTGGGACGCTTCATGGACATCATGGAAGGACCGGAATAGGTCTTATAATATCCACCGGAAAAATTACCACGATTAAAAAGATCCATAAGATCTTGTACATCCTGAGGATCCACATGATAATTCTTCTTTCCATATCGCTCATAAAAATCCACATATTTTCGATAAACCGAAACCACTCCCGCCACATATTCAGGACTCTTCATGCGTCCTTCAATTTTTAAGGAATAAACTCCCGCTTCTATAATATCCGGAAGATTCTCTAAAGAACAGATATCCTTCGGACTTAATAAATAATCTCCCTGGGTAGGAATATTCCTTCCCTCCCCATCCAATAATTGATAAGGAAGACGGCAGCTTTGCGCACATCTGCCACGATTACCGCTTCGTCCACCAATCATGGAAGACATTAAACACTGACCGGAATAGGAATAACAGAGAGCTCCATGAATGAATGCCTCCACTTCCATGTGAGTCGCATCATAGATTTTTCGGATTTCTTCCAACTGTAATTCTCTAGAAACCACCACACGACTGGCCCCCATCTCTTTTAAGAAAGAAGCGGATAAGGCACTATTGGTGGTCATCTGGGTACTGGCATGGATCTCTAAATCCGGAAAATTCTCATGAATGCACTGAAAAACTCCAAGATCCTGTACAATCACCGCATCCAACCCATGCTCATAGGCAGGACGTAAGTAACTTACCAAAGCTTCTTCTAATTCCCGATTCTTTAACAGAGTATTTACTGTAAGGTAAATCTTACGTCCATAGCGATGGGCATAATCCAGCGCCTCCATCAATTGTTCTTCATTAAAATTATTAGCAAATGCTCTCGCACCGAAAAAACTTCCTCCCAGATATATGGCATCCGCGCCTGCATTGATTGCACCGCGAAGAGCCTCATAGGAGCCGGCGGGAGCCAGTATTTCCACACGTCCCATGGGATGTTCTCCCTTCTTTTTTCCAAAAGAAAAATGCCTTCAAATCAATGAAGGCATTCACATTCAATAAAAGATTTCTATCCGTATCTTCTATACTGTAGTACCAGTATGATCCGGACGATAAAGGCTACTGGAAGAATTGGAAGCACGAAGTTCCTTCAATTCCTTCACATAGGAATCCGTCTTAATCTGTGCAGAGATCAACTGATGCTTCAGATCATAAATCTCCTTATCCTTCGCCTCTAACTCTTCTTCTAAAGCATCCGCCTGCTTCTTTACTTTAAAATATTCATCCGCAACATTCAGATGGATCATCACGGACTGGGTCTCAACAGGAAGTCTGCGGAATCCATCGGATGTCTTACATTCAATAATCTTATCATTAATAAAAGAAGCTACCTTCTGTAAATAGTCAGGACTTTCATATCCACTGAGCGTATAAACTTTACCACCAATTAATACTTCGGTATCATTCTTAGCTGTAGCCATGATTCATTCTCCCCGTTTCACTTATTCTTACCCATGCCATTCATAGCATATATTGTGTTCTAATGCTAAAAACACTACGAAATAGTATATCACAGGAATAAAATTAATACAATAAAATTATATGTCCTTCTCCGGTCTTGGGATTCCTAAATGATCATAGGCAAGGTCGGAAACAACACGTCCACGTGGGGTTCGAAGAATCAAACCATTTAAAATAAGATATGGTTCATATACTTCTTCCAGGGTTCCTGCATCCTCACCAATGGATGCTGCCACTGCCTCAAGTCCCACCGGGCCACCCTTAAACCGATCCATCATGGTACTTAAAATCAGTCGGTCATTCTTATCGAGGCCTAACCGATCCACATCCAAAAGATTCAGGGCAAATACTGCCACTTCCTTGGTGATCACACCATCATACTTTACCTGGGCAAAATCCCGGACACGCTTCAGTAAGCGATTGGCAAGTCTTGGAGTTCCTCTCGAACGTCTGGCAAGTTCATAAGCTCCCTCCTCATCAATCTCCACATGAAGGACTTTCGCAGAACGAAGAATAATGGTCTTTAATTCATCCACGGTATAATATTCCATCTTACTTACCACACCAAAACGATCCCGTAATGGAGCAGTTAATAAACCAGCTCTGGTAGTAGCACCCACCAGGGTGAATTTGGGAAGATCTAACCGAATGGAACGAGCTGTGGTGCCCTTTCCGATCATGATATCGATGGCATAATCCTCCATAGCCGGATATAATACTTCTTCCACCTGACGATTCAGACGATGGATCTCATCCACAAAAAGTAAATCCCCATCCTGCAGACTATTTAATACTGCAGCCATATCTCCCGGCTTTTCAATGGCAGGACCGGAGGTTACTTTTAGATGAACTCCCATCTCATTGGCAATAATACCAGCAATGGTGGTCTTACCAAGTCCCGGAGGGCCATAAAAGAGGCAATGATCCAAGGGTTCTTTTCTTGCCTTGGCAGCCTCAATATAGACCTTTAAATTATCTTTGACTTTCTTCTGACCAATATAATCATCCAAAGAAAGGGGACGAAGTCCTGTCTCAACCGCTGCATCTTCCGTCGTAAATTCAGTTGTTATTATTCTCTTTCGATCCATAATCCACTCTCAATTATAATGCACTTAAGAATTTTAAAGCCTGCTTTAAGACATCATCCGAAGTCATATCCGGAGTATATTCCACTTTCCGTACACAGGTTACCGCCTGGGTATTGGAAAATCCAAGAGCAACCAAACCTGCAATCGCATCCGCTCTTGCATCGCTTCCCGAAGCCTCCCCGCCAATAGCAGAAAGTACTGCCGCACTCTCTGAATCACTAGAAAAGGTCATCTTACCCACCTTACTCTTTAATTCCACAATAATCTTCTGAGCAGTCTTGGCGGCAATTCCAGGAGTCTTGGCAATGGTCTTATCATCCTCACTGACAATGGCAAGGGATAATTCTTCCGGAGTCATGGTGGAAAGTAGGGCAAGCCCGGCTTTTGGTCCCACACCACTCGTACCAATTAACATCTTAAACATGGACAGTTCTTCTCTGGTGGAAAAACCGCATAATTTCATGGCATCTTCCCGCACATTCAGATAGGTAAAAAGACGAATCTCCTCCCCGATCCGACTCTGCAATCCATCGATGGTTCGCATGGGAACTTCCACATTATAGCCAATTCCACCCACATCCACGATAGCAACATTCTCTATTACTTCTACTAATTCTCCTCGAACAAAGGAAATCATACTACTTGCCTCCTAAAAGTATGACTTAAAGTCCTCATACATAGGTCATATTCTAACATACTTATTATAGAAAAGCAAACATTTGTTCTATTCTTTTGAAGTTTCGTTCCCACTACCCGCTTCCTCAGTGTTCTTCTTCGCAGCTTCTTCTAATGCCTTCTGCTCCTTCGCAAGTTTTGCTTCTTCGGCCTTCTTCTCTTTTTCCTTCGCAAGTCTTGCCGCTTCTTGTGCCTTCATCTTCTCCACTCTTGCCAATATGGACTCTGGAGCAG
>JAILGS010000004.1 GCA_024696615.1 Lachnospiraceae bacterium | reverse complement strand
AGAAGGGATTGCAAGATTTAGCATAAAAACAAAAAAGAGGAAATCCCATCGGATTTCCTCTCTTCTTCGTGCAGTCGGCGGGACTTGAACCCGCACCCAAGCAATATGGACTAGATCCTTAGTCTAGCGCGTATGCCAATTCCGCCACGGCTGCTTACCGTTAAAGCGTTTTGCCGCTCAACAAATGCTATTCTATCAGAACCCATCTACCATGTCAACAATTATTTTTAAAATTTTTTTCCCGTTCCATGGCCTGTTCTAATTCATATAATCGGTCCCCACAACAAACCGGTTCCACACTCTTAGAAACCTCTCCCGTAAGGGCCTCCCGCTCTCTTTTTCTTGCTTCCCGCTCTTCCATTTCCTGCTTGGAATAGGAACAACCACAGAAATTCTGGCGGTATAAGCTATACTCCTTGGATAATTCAATGGAGCGCTTATATCCATTCTTCTTTTTAAAATCCGAATTTAAGAACTTCACCCCAAGTCCCTCTCCGATTCGCTCTCCGATCTCATTTAACTTCTTGGAACTCTTCATAGGACTGATGGTAAGCGTGGTGGTAAAGTATTCTAAGCCAAGTTCCTTGGCTTTTTTAGCCGTTTCAAGGAGACGTAAGTCATAGCAGCCAAAGCAACGCTCCCCGCCTTCCTTACAATCTTCTAAGCCCTCGGCCATGGCATAGAACTTCTCCGGCTCATAAGCACCGCCCACATAGGATACGGGGTATTTCGTAGGCATGGAGTCGATGAGACGCATTTGCTCCTGTACACGGTGATTATATTCTTCCTGCTCCGTAATGTTGGGATTATAATAGAAGACCGTGATATGAAAATAATTGGACAGATATTCAATACAGTAGCTACTGCAGGGACCGCAACAGCTGTGTAGTAAAAGGGTGGGAACTTCTCCCCGGTCCTCAAAGTCTGCAATCTTGGCATCCAATTCTTTTTGATAATTTCGTGAATTCTCGTTCATCGTATTGCTCCGAATCTAAAAAAATGATAAAATAAGCGCTATCAGTCACTTGCGAGGTTTATTATGGATTATATCAAATATACATCAACCTATAAAGCGGATGGATCCGAATATGAGAAGATTGTGATCTGGAATCGCTATCTTCGGAATAAAACCGAACTGATCCTATCCCTTCTTCCTGCAATCATCAGTATTTTTCTCTTTGTTGCAGGGGATTCTTATTTTCATACCTCTGTTTTTCGTGGCACCTTCGCCATCGTAATTTATGTGGTATGCGTATGCTACCCATTCATCTCTTTCTCCCAGTGTAAGAGCGCAATTCGCTATCATTTGGCCCATCGCGATGCCATGGAGCATGCTGCTTGCGATATTACCCTTACCGAACTTGGAATTTTAGTAGAATTTCATGACAGTGAGGAAAAGAAGAGTTTTCATTGGGCTGATTTTACAACCATCTATGATCATTTAGGATATTTTATGTGCTTCCACAAGGGAGATATGCTTGTTATGTTACGTCAAGCCGATATGGAGGATAAAAAAGCGGTAAAGAGCTTTATTCATGACCATATCGACCGTAACAATTGTCTTTTAAAATAATTCCTGATAATACTTAAGCATTCCTACTGCAAGCTTATGCTTCGTAGGAAACCTGCTCTAAGAACATTCCACAAGGATCTGCCATGACTTCTGGCTTCTCAGAAGAATTGGGATCGAAATATTTGGCTAAAGTCCCTAATTCCATGCGATGTTCACCGATTTCTAAGATGCAACCAAAGAGGAATCTTGCCATATTATGCAAAAAATCATTGGCAGTAATATGGATTTCCATCTCGCATCCATCATCCACTACTTTTGCCGAAAATACGGTCTTTTCATTACTCTTATTACGCTTTGCAGAAGAGAATTTAGCAAAGTCATGACGACCTTCAATCATCTTACAAGCCTCTTCCATGGCCTGCACATCCAATTTCTTAAATACATAATAACGATAATGTCGTTCAAATACATTGGGAACTTCATTGCAATCAAGACGGTATACATAGGTCTTGGACTTGGCATTCAGGGAAGCATGGAACCGTTCCGGAACTTCCTTTACACTGGTAACTGCAATATCCCTTGGAAGATAACGATTGAGATAATGCAGCACATCCAGACATGGATAATTTTCCTTGGTCACAAAATTAGCCACCTGACCATAGGAATGCACTCCCTTCTCCGTACGAAGACCCACATTCAGGGCAATGTCCTCCCCCGTCATCTTCTTTAATACTTCCATAATCTTTCGTTCGATGGTATTGTCGGATTCGCCCTTGGCTCTCTGCCATCCATCGTAACGTCCGCCATCATATTCGATGGTAATCTTATAATTTTTCATGATTTTTCCTTTACTATTTCATATATGGAATGATATCAATCACAGAAATCATATCCAATTGTTCTCCATCTAAGAGAAGGCTTAGGACACAGAATTGTCCATTGGTGCTAATATGGCAGTTCTCACAGCATACGGGAGGAACTAAATCCATCTCTTCATCGTCCCCTTCTAAGACACCCACATAACTACCATTCACCAGATTGGTAAATTCGCACATGGCATCATAGGAGTCCTCATTCACATCCTCATAGGATTCGCTGGCAAGACTTCCTGCCAGGTTTAACATGGCATGCTTTGAACCACTTAATCCAAAAAGCATCTGGGTATCCCCATGCGCCATCTGACATGCAAAATAATCCGCATTATAGGAATCCGTTAATGCGATGGTTTCTAGTGAAATCTTCTTGGCATCCACATAATGGCGCAGACAATCATAGGCCACTGCCAGATGTTTAATATTTCTCTCATGTCCGATGGCACGCATGGACTGTAAGAAGAAACTGCCGCTTTTCGTTGAATGATCCAATCGAAATGTTCTCATATGCCTTCCCCCATTCTTATGATTTATCCGCGAATAACCTTCCTTGGAGCAACCTTTTCCAAAGCATTAAGAAGTGCTTCATTAGGTTCAAAATACATACGAACCACTGCATTCTCAAGCATCGGATATGCTACATACACCTTCGCATCCTCCGTATTGGATACAAAGGAATACGTCTTATAATCCCCATGCTCTAAGCGAAGAGCCTCCTGGGAATCCACGGGAGCAACCACTTCCACCCGCTTAAAATCAAAACTTCCCTGACGCTTTCTTGAGGATTTGCAGATAATCTTATCCACATCCAGTTCTCCCTCAATCAGGTCATATTCCCATTCATAATCCATCTGGCGAAATACCAGAACGGTTGCGATGATACATACAGCCGTCGTAAGAAGTCCCACCAGAGGATGCAGTCCCCACACACCGAGGGATACCACACATAATAAAATCCACATAGCTTTCGTAAGTCCCGCATTCTTCGGTGGATTACAAGCTACAATCTGTTCGATAAAATCTTCCATTGCCACTCCTTTTTTGCTTTTTTAATTCGGATACTCGGTCTTTACAAAGCGCTCCAATGCCTCTAAGGAACGCTGCACTTTTTCTGTATCGATGCAGTATGCCATACGGAAGAACCCTGGAACACCGAAGGAATCACTTGGTACCAAAATCAGATCATATTTTTTAGCCTTATTACAGAATGCCACCGCATCCTCTTCTAAAGCCTTCGGGAAGATATAGAAGGTTCCACCCGGCTTTACCACCGTAAATCCAAGTTCCACCAACTTCTCGTATAATAAATTCATATTGGTTTCATAGACGGAAAGATCACTGGTCTCATCCAACACCTTGGCCACAGCTAACTGAATAATGGAAGCCGGGCAATTATGTCCCGTACCACGAGAAATCTGACCGCACATCTGAATGATCAACTTCGCATCCTTGCAACGAGGATTCACCGCCACATAACCAATTCGCTCTCCGGGAAGGGAGAGGGATTTGGAGAAGGAATAGCAGACAATGGTATTGTCATAATACTGGGATACTACCGGCGCATCCACCCCTGCAAATACAATCTCACGGTAAGGCTCATCCGAAATAATATAAATCTCCTGTCCCAACTCCTTGGACTTTCTCGTAAGGATTTCGGCCAGGCGTTTGATGGTCTCCGTAGAATAGACAATACCGGAAGGGTTATTCGGCGTATTGATTAGTACCGCAGCCACCTTCCCTGTAAGCATCTGTTCAAATGCGTCAAAATTAATCTGAAATGTCTCCGTATCCGCAGGTACTACCTTCAGTACTGCACCGGCGCCTTCAATATAAGGACGATATTCCGGGAAGAATGGAGCAAAGGTCAAAATCTCATCCCCCGGCTGACTTACTGCACGAACTGCATGAGCAATGGCGCCTGCAGCTCCGGAGGTCATAAAGATCTCTTCATAAGTATAAGGAAGTCCAAAGCGTCTGGATAAGGACTCTGCCACCGCCTTACGAACGGAGGTGATGGTAAGACTTGGACTATATCCATGTAACGTCATGGGATCTTCCTTCTCCAATAAATCCACCATGGCTTTCGTAAATCCAGGGGTGGTTGGAACGGAAGGATTACCTAAACTATAATCAAATACATTCTCATATCCGATTTCGGCGCCCCGTGCCGTTGCATATTCAGAAAGTTGTCGGATCACGGACTTTCCTTCCAGCATTGCCTGATACTTCTTGTTAATCATCTTAAGTCTCCTTCAATATCGTCATTATTTCCTACTTAGGAAAGGGTACGCATGGCAGCTTCTGCCACATGTCCCACTAATACGGAAGTAGTTACACTGCCACATCCACCTGGGACTGGAGTAATAGCCTCCACCACTGGCTCCACTTCCTCATATTTCACATCGCCACATAATTTGCCATCATCCCCCATGTGAATTCCCACATCAATCACTACCTGACCTGGGCGCACATAGGAAGCATCCACAACGCCTGCTTTTCCTGCTGCCACAATAAGAATATCCGCCTCCTGACAGTTCTTTGCAAGATCCTTGGTTTTGGTATGACAGATGGTAACTGTGGCATTCTTCTTTAATGCCATCATGGCTGCCGGCTTCCCTACCACCAGGCTTCGACCGATCACAACCACTTTCTTTCCAGTTAAATCATATCCATAATGATCTAAAATCTCCATGCATCCCTGTGGGGTACATGGTGGAAATCCCAGATTCTTTCCGGCAAATACCGCTGCTAAAGAACCATCCGTAATGCCATCCACATCCTTTTTAGGATCCAGGGTCTGAATTACTTTTTCTTCGTTCAAATGTTTTGGAAGGGGGCGGAATAATAATACGCCATGAATCTTGTCATTCTGATTCACTTCTTCAATGGTGCGTAATAACTCTTCTTCGCTAACATCCTCTGGAAGTACGAACTTCTCACAAGCCACTCCCAAAGTTTCACAACGCTTCGTAGCACCACGTTCATAGGATAAATCATCCTCACGCTCGCCCACACGAATAATTCCAAGGGTAGGAGTCACGCCCTGTGCCACTACCTTAGAAACCATCTCCTTCACACGTTCATTATAGGAAGCATTCACTTCCTTGCCCAGTAACTGCTTTGCCATAACTGCTCCTTCACACGTTTCTATATTCTTTCACGAAAGTTTTTATCCCTGTAACCGTCCTCTTACATTTTCGAAGATGGCATCCGCTTTCTTGCCATAAGTAGAAAGCATTTCATCCGCTCTTGCATTAAATCCCTGTGCAAGATCTCTGTCCTTCATGGACTTGGTATTAATATATACATTTAAAGAAGCACCATATAACGCTGCCTTAGCAAAACTAGCGCCCACACCGGCATCGCTTAAAGCAATGACACTGCCCTTTGCGGCAAATTCCTCAATCAGATCAATGGCTTCACAACATTTTTCCATAATCTGCATCGGAACCTCACAGGCATCCTTTAATACAATGGCCATCACACGGTCCTTCTCGGCCTTCTCTTCTTCCGTCTCCTTCGGAAGGGCATAGGCCTTAGAAAGTGGCTCAAACACTCTGGCATCTTCTTCTACCAGATGTAAGAACTGATTCTGAAGCTGTGTTGCTTTCTTCTGTAACGCAATGATCTCTTCTTCCACTGCTGCATATTTCTTTTTTCCAACGGTAAGACTTCCCACCATATTTCCCAGTGCGGTTCCTAAAGCGCCCACCAGAGCGGATGCACCGCCGCCACCTGGAACAGGAGCCTTGGTAGAAAGAATGTCCACAAAATCCTTGCAGGAATATTCTGTAAAATTCATAACGGCCTCCAATTTCTATAAAAATCCACCTTATATTATACTATTTTCTGCTTAAAATAACAACTAAGGACACATTTGCATGGTGGCAAATCCTGTGCTATAATCACCTAAGTAATAGAACAAGTGTTCGAGAAAGGAGAGTTTTTTGGAAGTCGCATATGAAAGAACGAATGTATCTGTGTATTGATTTAAAATCCTTCTATGCCTCGGCAGAATGCGTATCCAGGGGACTCGATCCCTTTCATACGAATTTAGTGGTGGCGGATGCTACGAGAACGAAAAAGACCATCTGTCTTGCCATCACTCCCGCCATGAAGGCCCAGGGCATTAAGAATCGTTGCCGTGTCTTTCAGATCCCAAACACGGTGGACTATATCATGGCCATGCCAAGGATGCAGCATTATATCGATGTTTCCGCCCAGATTTATGGGATTTACCTCCAGTACATTGCCAAGGAGGATATTCATCCCTACTCCATCGATGAAGCCTTTATGGAGGTGACGGAATACCTCACGCTCTATGGCATGACTGCCAGAGAATTAGGAGCCACCATCATTCAGAAGATTTTTGAAACCACGGGGATCCGTGCCACCTGCGGCATTGGCACCAATCTGTATCTGGCCAAAGTTGCCCTTGATATTTCCGCCAAGCATGCGGCGGATTTTATTGGAGAATTGAATGAAGCCTCCTATCAAAAGACCCTGTGGAACCATGTGCCACTTACGGATTTTTGGCGCATCGGTCCGGGGATTGCGAAAAAATTAATTTCCTTTGGCGTGCATACCATGGAAGGGATCTGCCGGTTGGATGAGGATTTTCTCTATAAAACCTTCGGAGTGGATGCGGAGCTGTTAATCGACCATGCCTGGGGACGGGAGTCCACCACCATTGCGGATATTAAAAATTTTCATCCCGTCAATCATTCCCTCACCAGTGGTCAGGTACTCTCCTGCGACTATTCCTACGAGCAGGGAAAGCTTATTGTAAAGGAGATGGCGGACCTTCTTTGCTTGGACCTTGTGGATAAGGGGCTTGTCACCTCTTCCATCACCATGTCCTTACTCCACACGCTCCATGCGGATTCCGGGGATTATGCAGTGGCAAGTGGCACGGCGGGACTCATGGTGGAAAGTAGTGCGGACCGGGTCATTATTCCAGCCCTCATGAAGCTCTATGAAGAGATTCTTCCCCCGGGGCATCTGATTCACCGGGTCAATCTTTCCTGCAATCGGGTGATGCCGGAGGAATACCATCAATATTCGTTCTTTGAAGATACGGGGGAACTTACGAAAAACCATAAGGCCCAGCAAGCCGTCCTGGATCTGCAGAAAAAATATGGAAAGAATGCGGTATTAAAGGGAATGAATCTATCGGAAGGTGCCAAAACCATGGAGCGAAATGCCCAGATTGGCGGACACCGGGCAGGATATGAGGAAGAAGGGGAACCTTCCTGTTGTGAGAATGATTTACCTCCAGTCATTACGGATGCCGCCGGACTAAAGAGTGCCTATGTGAACAATACGGGAAAGGGGGCTTATTATGTCTAATCATCATACTCCCCGCATTCCCATGTCCAGGGAACAGCGGGCGAAACAATTCATGCCATTTGCAGCCTTAAAAGGACTTCCGGAAGCCCTTGCGGCCAAGGAACGCATTGTGGTTCCACGAATCGAATTAAGTGAAGAAGCGCTTTTGGAACTGGATGAGATCATGCATAGCCTAAAACCCGGAGATATGATCACCATCACTTACTATGAGAATCAAGAATACCTGCAAAAAACCGGGCTTGTGGCTCGTATTGACAAGACCGCCCGGCTTTTGCAGGTAGTAAATACCAAGATTTTATTTCAGGATATTCGTTCCATCGAAATTCTGCCTACGCAGGACCTGCAATACCGCAGGCAGGACCTGCAAGACTAGCGGCCTTTCTTGCCTCCTCTGCTGGATCTTCTAAGATATCCTGACACTCCGGATGCTTAGAAAACCAGGAGATGGCATAGGAGCAGGTAAGAACTGCTTTAACATCCTTTTCCTTCAGTACATCGTAGGCTTTTTGGGTTAATTTGCCAGCCATTCCCTGGCCCCGCAGTGCATCACTCACATAGGTGTGATTCAGATCCACCACTCCCGGACGAATTTGTGGGAATGTAATCTTGGCTAATTCTTCCCCATCTTCATTCTTTACTACGATTTGATGTTCTTCTGTGAACCATTCCATAGCCTTCCCTCACTTTCTATGATTTTACCAATACATTTCCTTCTTCAAGATACTTCCTATGGATTCACCGGCACAAATCCCTCCGGAACTTCTCCCTCTGCAGCGGAGTCCACTGCAGCAATAATTTCCGGAATCTGTTCTAACACCCAACTAGGAAATTCCCCATAATCCAAGGTTCCCTCATGCTCATCAATATTTAACACACATAAAGTGGTTCGATCATCCTTCGGATCATACCCTGCAAGGGACATTTCATAGGTCCATTGATCACTTCCCGGATCCATCTTAGATAAGAATGCACCATAGGAGTCCATCTGTGTTCCCGTCACCACGGGAACCACGATATAATACGGACTTCTGCTGCCACGAAAAGAAATATAATTGACCACTCCATCCTGATCCTTATAGATCGTAACCTGGGAGGCACCGCTCATGGATGCAAATGTATCGAATTCTAAATACTCTCCCCCAATCATATATTCTTCCATCACTGCATTGGCCACAGTCACCGGCTCAGTTTCTGTTTCTGCCTCGGTGGTGGCAAAAGCTTCGGTCATAGCCTCCGTCTCCTTGGCGGTGGTAGTAACTTCCGTCACTGCCTCCGTGGAAGCTTGTATCGTCATGGCAGCCATGGTAGCATCCTGATTCTTAGCACCGCCACATCCTGCTAACAAGACCATTCCCGTAAAGATGCCCATGATCCGGGAATAATTTTTCATTCTTTTCATCATCTTACTCCAATCTACTTTCTTCTTGGGGCTCCATATTCCCGCTGCATCGCTTCATAGGAAACCACCCACTGCTTACCAAACTTACATACATCCACCCCCGGAATTAACTTTCCATAGGATATAGCCTTACGTAGGGCACTATCGCTAAGATTCCAAAGATTGGTTGCATCTGCTAAGGATAATAAGCCGTCAAATTCCGTCTTCTTTGTGGTACCAAAGTTCCATACATCCTCACAATCCAGGGATAAATCCCCCCATACCAGCTTCTCTCCATCCTCTTCCACAGAAAGTGCATCATACAACTCCTCATCCTCCGCAAGGATTGCGTAGTCTGCGTTTCTTGCAATCAGCTTTCTTACATCAAAAATCTTTAATACGCCCTCAGCAAATTGCACGCTTAGATTCATTTCCTCTAAAAAATATACTTCTCGAATAACATGTCTCATAATTGTTCCCCCTTCTTTATTCTTGGATCCATGTATCATCCCTTCTATTATACCTATCGATACCGTGATACTCAATGCCCAATTTCCAAACCCACTTTCTCTTTTTCATCATACACATTTCTTTCTTTCATGATATAATGTAACTCGGTTAGCAACATTTTTCTATCACACATGGGGATAATTTATCATATTAAGGGGAATACATATGGAACAATACTATTTATCAGCCTTTGCCATTTCTTTGGCATTTTTAATGGTCTATATCAATATTTATCATCGACATTTTGATGTGCATCTCACCTTTATCTTTGCCCTGGTACCATTACACAATCTAACACAATATATGATTTCTACTAGTCAAACCTTAGAGGAAGCCTATTTAGCCACCCGTATGAACTATATCAGTGGTTGCTATTTAATTCTCATGGTTACATTGGCAGTATTTCAATTATGTGATATTCAGATTCCACGCTTAGTAAAACTAGGCATGTATCTTCTGAGTACCATGATATTTCTCTGTTCTCAGACCATTGGAAGCAATCATAGTTTTTATGGGGATTGCATCCTACATAACGATCAGGGAATTTCCTATTTGGAAAAACACTATGGTCCCCTCCATAACCTTTTTTATGGAATGATCATTCTCTATTTTCTAATTGGCATTGGCGGTATTACCTATAGTTTATTGAAAAAAAATCAGATTTCCAATCGCTTCATTCTTCTATTAGCGATTCCGGAAGTTCTTTCCTTTTTAGGTTTCTTTGGAAACCGCTTATTCACCAACCTAAACGGCTCCATGGCACATCTTCAGATTCTTCCATGGGTCTTTAACCTGGCACTCATCATTTATTTGATCATTGCCCATAAATTATTACTCTATAATATTGCGGATACGGCCATCGATACGGTGGTTTCTACGGGGGAAACAGGATTTATCTCCTTTGATCAACATTTGCACTATCTAGGAAGTAATCCTAAAGCAAAGCAGATCTTTCCGACCCTTGCTAACTTATCCGTGGATCGCCTTATTACCAAAGAGAATTTTGACTCCCAGTTGTATGAATGGCTGATTCAATACCAAAAAGATTCTTCCCATCAAAGTTTCTACAAAGAAGTGGAGAATCATATCTATTTAGTCACCTACCATCCTCTATATGATGGGAAAAAAATTTGTGGATACCAGATATTCCTAACGGATGATACGAAAAATCAGGAATACATCCGACTGCTGGATCGCTATAATACGGACTTGGAAAAGGAAGTGGACTTAAAAACCAAGGATTTGATCCGGATGCATAATAATCTCATCCTTAGTATGGCCACCGTTGTAGAAAGTCGTGACAATTCCACCGGCGGACATATTCGTCGAACCAGTGAAGGGGTGCGCCTTCTCATGGATGAAATAATGAAGGATAATCCATGGAATTTAACCACAGAATTCTATGACAATATCATTAAAGCTGCTCCCATGCATGATTTAGGAAAAATTGCAGTAGACGATGCGATTCTTCGGAAGCCAGGACGCTTCACCGATGAAGAATTTGCAATTATGAAGACCCATGCCGCAGAGGGAGCCAGAATTGTTCATGAGATTTTAAAAAATACTCCCGACGAGCATTTTCGCATTCTTGCGGAGAATGTAGCTCACTACCACCACGAACGTTTTGATGGATCCGGATATCCTATGGGACTAAAGGGGGAGGAAATCCCTCTGGAAGCCCGGATCATGGCAATTGCCGATGTGTATGATGCCCTGGTAAGTAAGCGCGTATACAAGGACTCCCTTTCCTTTGAAAAAGCCCATCAGATCATTATGGAAGGTATGGGAAAACATTTTGACAAACAATTAGAGCGCTACTACCTGGCAGCCAAGCCCCATTTAGAGGCTTATTACTCCACCACAGAAGAAAGCGCTCAGAATCTTTCCGATCATAAAGCGTAACCTGCCCTACCGAATCACAGCAAGGTTACGCAGTTCTTCCAAAGTCTTGGCAGGACTGGTATGCAAAATACCGGTTCCTCCAAGACTTTTCCATTCATGAATGGTATGACAAAAATCATCAATCAAAATACATTCCGGACCGGTGCAATACTTCACCTTCTCCGCCCGGTACACAATATTGGACACGATGTGCTCTCCAAGATACCGTTTTACCCAATCCATCTTATCCGTCTTGGCATTCACAATCCCCCGATAGTCCTTAGGAATTCCACTTAGGATTTCACACCGATCCCCCAGCTGTTCATAAATATAAAAAAACATCTCTAAAGCCTCCGGCAGTGGCTTTAATTCCCCATAAAAATGCTCCACACTCCGCATCTTTCCAAAAAGTTCATCGTCCTGGGCCTTGGTTTTCTTCGCCTGATCCACCGGTGCCATCTTGCATAATTCCACCACACCCCGATCAAAATCCGCAAGCACTCCATCCATATCAAAGTAAATCTTCGAAACCGTCATAAACATCCTCTCATTCTTTTTCATCCAACCAAAGAATTTCCACGAACTGAGCCTGGGTGGTGATATTTCCAAAGGTCGGGCCCTTCACCACATTACTATAATCCGCAATCACCACCGGTGTGTCCACGCCCCGCTCCATCTTTTCTTCTAAACTCACCATGTAAAAGAGCAAATGTACCAACCGCTGATGATAATCACTGGTCACGGTGACTAAACTGGTAATTTCAGGATATTGCTCCTCGAATATGGCGGTTAGATAGATGGCATTGTCCGAAGTACTTAACGCTTTCTCCTCCAGAATGATCTGTTCTGCTAAAACCCCATGCTCCAGGAGCCACTCCCCCATCTTTCCTGCCTCCGTAGCGGAATCATTCCAAGCGGCCGTTGGTCCCCCCGTTAGGGCAATATAGGAATTGGGATAACGATCATGCAATTCCAGCGCATATTCAAGTCGTTTAATACATTCCTGTTGTAAGGATCCATTTCCTGCCAGTTGATATCCAAGGACCACAATGGCAAGGGAGGAATCCTCCGGAAGTCCTTCCGGCACTGCAAGGATATTGGGTTCATAGTCATTATTTAAATAACTCCAATAAATCATTCCCTGTTCCCAGAAGGTTCCTAAGCGATAGTTCACATCCTTAATTTCCTTAATCCTACTTCCCATCTCTTCTTTGGTCATGGCAGGATTGGCTTCAAAATCCCCAATTAAGTTCTTTACAAGCTTCCTGGTATTCTCATCATAGGAAAATACCGGTGCTTTTTCCACATTCTGTAAGGTTCCTAAAAGTTCCTTGGCCATGGTGTCCACCACCTGTTTTCCGCCATAGGGCCGGTCTAAGGACTCACTTCCCGTCCGATGTGCTCCAATAATCCATCCCATAATAAATAAAAGGACGAGAAAGACTATGGTATTTTCAATCAAAATCCGTCTGCGGCGTATTTTTTTCAGCAAACGTCTGGATTTTTTCCCCATCCTTCTCCTCCTTTTCGTACTTTTCTTACCTTACTCCCAGTTGTGGTCCACCCCAGCTAATTTCCAAGCCCCATCTTCATACACGGCAGTTAATGTGGCAACCTTCATATCTCCAAAATAATTATAAGGAACACTGGCTTCCAATGTGGTCTCCGTCTGAGAAAGAATCACAATGTCCTTAACATCCGTCTCAAGTGGGAGGCTCCCCCGTCCTGCCGGAAGAGCATAGAGTCCTGCCGGAACCCCATAGGAATTGGCTTCTTCCATTTCCTGATACTGTGGAATGGTATCCTGCGTCAGGCGATGGAAAAATGTTTCATAATAGTCCTTGGCCATATGGGGCTTAAAATAAGCCTCCACATCGGATAGATGTTGGAATCGCTCATCCGTTACCTTGGCATAATCATAGATTTCATCCACCACAAAATGAATATTACTATCATAAGGCACTGCGCCACTGGAGAAATATTCATCCATATTATAAATCTCTGCAAGTTCACTTACCCTTAATACAAGTGCTTCCTGACTTTCCCTGGACGCATCACTTTCTTTCGTAGAAGGCTGCGTTGTCCCTACTTCCTTAGTCGTTTCAATGATCTTACTTTCCTTCCCGCAAGCACTCATAGCCATTCCAAGGGCCAATGTAAGGGCAATGGTCATGCCCCTTCTCCACGTTCTTTTTCTCATATTCTTCCTTCTTTCCCATCCCAGATGAAACACATTTGCAGTGGCCACCTAAGGATGTACTTTTTATTCTTCACTGGTTAATTCCAGGATAGAACGATAAATACACATATGCTTTTCGTCCAAAATCGCATCCTTATGATGATGCCCGTAGAACCAGTAGCGAAACTCAATGTCCGTCTCCAATTCATCGAAAAAATCCATAAGAGCGTCGCTTTGCATGCCATTCACCGTAGCGGCGGCATAGGCGTTCACCAATTTTTGCATCTGGAAATTGGAACAGGTATGGGTGATGATGTAGTCCACGCTCCAATTGCAGGCCGCCAAATTCTTGCGAGCCTCCTCATATTCTTCGGCACTTGGCATCTCTTCCGCAAACCAGGTATAATCCACCTTCCGCCATTCCTTATCCACGGAATCCGCGCCACCCATGGTAAACAGGGTCTTTTCGCCGATCTGATAGACTTGCCCCCGAAGCAAATGTATGATGGTGGGCCGACCATCCACCGAGCGGATAATATGGACCTTTCCCCCATTCCATAGAGAAACGGGATAGGAATTTAATAATTTATGATTTTCATGATTCCCATCAATAAACAAGGTGGTGTAGGGCTGATTTTCATAATAATCCAGTAAATCCCGATCCGTGCCAAGCTGCTCCATCAAATCCGGATGGGGATCATATTGTCCCACACCAATATTCACACCATAGATGGTATCGTCCTTACTATCCCCATTCCAGACTGCTCCAAAATCCCCGGCAATCAAGAGATAATCATCCTTGGTTAAGTATTCCTGTTCCGGGAAATGCTCCACCTTTAATTTTTCCAAATCATTGGCACCGTGGGTATCGCCCGTAATAAATATTCTGTTCATCGTTCTACCCTTTCCCGCATCCTGATACGTTTTCCCATCAGGATGGACCCACTCTATTATACAGGATTCTTTCGGTCTCGTACAGAGAACGAATCCAAGAAAAAAGCACCTTGACAAGTTTTTTGTCAAGATGCTTTACGTCACTAAAATTTTAAGGTTTATTTCATCTATGTCCCCTACTGCTTTGGGGGTTC
>JAILGS010000091.1 GCA_024696615.1 Lachnospiraceae bacterium | reverse complement strand
ATTAAGGTGTTCGCCACGTCTTCTACGCGCTCTTTCTTACCGCCCTCTTCCCACTTTAAGAAAATGTTTAATAAGGCCCCCGCGTAGGAATACATCCGATATATGGTAATTCCGGATTCCGGGCGCACATGCTCCATCATAAAGGCATTGATGCCCTCAAACATGATGGAATGAAGCTTTTGCTTGGAAAGAGTCAAAAAATATTCGGCATACTGATCAAAAAAATGAAGGGAATAGACAATGTGAGAATATTCAAAATACTTGGTATTCCCGGATTTCTCACTATTGGCAATGTATTCCGAAACAATGATATTCAGATAGTCCGCAAGAACCTGATAGGGGGTATTGTAGTAATTATAAAAAGTAGTTCGGGAAACCCCCGCCATTTTGGCAATTTCAGAGACTTTTAATTTGGCAAATTCTGTTGTTTTCATCATACGAAGAATCGCTTCTCCGATACAACGTCTGGTAAATTCCGATTTGTCACCGCAATTAATATTATTAAATCTCATATACTACTCCATTCGTAAGTGAACAAAAACCACTTATTTGTAAATTGTACTCTAGATTGGTTTTCTTTACAATTATTTTATCTGGGGACATATGGAAATACCCCTCAAGGAGAAATAAAATGATCAAATTTGTTACAGACTCTTCTGGTGATCTTTATACCTGTGATGGCCAGAAAGTGGAAAATGCCCCTCTTCGCATCTACACGGACGAACGTGAATTTTTGGATACGAAGGATCTTGATGTCCATGAAATGTTGGACTATCTATTAAACTACCACGCTCGCTCGTATACCGCTTGCCCTTCCACCGATCAGTGGTTGGAGACCTTTGAAGGCGGGGATGAAATCTATGTTTTATCCATGACCAGCCGTTTGTCCGGAACCTATAATTCCGCATGTGCTGCGAGGGATATTTATCTTGAAACACATCCGGATGCTAAGATTCTTGTTGTGGATACGCTCACCACGGGACCTGAGATGCGTCTTTACTTAGAAAAAGTGATTGCCTGGAAGAAGGAAGGAAAAACCTTCGAAGAAATTTCCAAGGACATTGAAGACTATAAGAAGGAGACCAGACTCTTCTTCACCTTCCAGTCCCTACACAATTTCGCACAAAATGGTCGTGTGAACAAGGTAGTTGCTTCTTTAATCGGAAAGCTTGATATTCGTATTGTGGGAACTGCAAGTCCGGAAGGTGATATTGCCCCGGAGCACAAGTGCCGCGGCGGTAATCGCTCCATTAAGAAAGTTCTTGAAGAAATGGAACATGCAGGTTTTCATGGTGGAAAGCTTCGTATCTGCCATGTGGAGAATGAAGATCTTGCTACGGATTTAGGCAAGATGGTACTGGAAAAGTATCCTTCCACGGATCTTGTGATCTATCCTGCCAGAGCTTTAGTCAGCTATTATGCAGAACGCGGCGGTTTAGTCATCGGCTGTGAATGTAAGATTCTTGCATAATTTTATCGTACAATCTCATCAATGGTAGAGACGGTACTAAAAGTCCCCGGATGCTCTGCAATGATGTCCTTTAACCGCTGTAATTCAAAATAATTCACATAACAGATGACCGTCTTATTCTCTCCTGCAATAGCCCCATAGGAGTCCATCATGGTGCAGGTCTTATTCATCTGCTCCTTCATATCCTTCACCAGGGAATCGGCATCCTTGGTAATCATAGTCACCTGCTTAATGGCTTCAAAATGATCCGTGAAGTGGTTAATGGTAGCGGTGGCCACCACATATACGAGAAGACTCATGAGTGCTGCATTCTTATTGATCAGTGCAAATGCGGTCATATAGACGCAGGCATTGAATCCCACTAATATGTAGGTCATACTGATATTCTTTCCCGTATGATCTTCGATCAATTTGGTGAGAATATTGGCAAAAATCTCGGAGCCATCAATACAACCACCATTTTTTAAAATCAAAGCAAGTCCTGCTCCAAGAATCGCACCACCAAATGCCACTGCTAGAAAATGCTCCGTATCAAGCTCTAGATGCACCCTTTCAAAAAGGCTAAGTCCCAGGGTATATACCAAGGACCCAAGAAGCGCCTTGGCTCCAAAACGCTTTCCAAGCATCCAGGTTCCTGCAATCCAGAAGGGTAAAAAGATTAAAAATACAGAAAGGGACAGATTGAGCCCCGATAATTTGCTGACAATAATAGCGATACCCGCCGTGCCATAGTCGATGGCATCATTGGGAAGAAGGATGCACACAACGGAAAAACTGGCCATGAGCGCCCCTACAACAATGAGAAGGCAGGACATTAGGTCTTCTAATTTTTTCGGAAACATATTACATCCAATCCTTTCTAAGAATTTCATATAATTCTTCTGCCACTGCTAATTTATAGGATAGTCTTGACTCCAACGCCGGAAGCGTGAGGACATAGGCCTCTTTCCGCTCTCCTAATACCACGCCTAAATACACCCTTCCCGGGGTGGACGCACTAGCGTTCATGGGATCCACATTGGCCATAGTTCCCGTTACGCCAATGGCAAGGTCCGTATGATACAGGTCCTTAGCGGCTTCGGCCATGGCAAGAGCACATTCCTTGGAATAGACCGAATAGGTGTCAATGAGTTCTCTTGGAACCCCCGCCTTCACCTTCTCTTCATTACAATAGGTAATTCTACCACCAAAAAAGATTGCCGAAGCACCCGGAGTATCCGTAAGAAGAGAGGCAATCTGTCCTGCGGTGGCAGACTCCATGGTACTTACCGTACACCCTCTTGCAATCAATTCCTTCACCAGGGCATCATAATGCTCCCGAATCTTTCGTTCTTCCATTCGTTGCCTCCTTCCTTCACTCCCTCTTTGGGTCCAATCCGCCCCTTTGTTCTTATTG
>JAILGS010000081.1 GCA_024696615.1 Lachnospiraceae bacterium | reverse complement strand
ATCCTGGATCCACCAAGGGATGGAATTCATCCTAAGGCTCTTCCGAAGATCCTCTCCTATGGAGTGGACCGCATCGTATATATTTCCTGCAAACCAACCAGTCTGGTGCGGGATTTAGAAGTGATTCAGGACCATGGATATCGGGTGGTGAAGGCCTGTGCTGTGGATATGTTCCCAAGAACCGCTAATTGTGAGACTTTGGTGTTACTTTCGAGAGGATAAAACAGGAATAAAGGGGGAAAGGTATGATTTATAATATTCTTGATTATGGTGCCATAGCGGATGGAGTAAGTAAATCCACCAAGGCGATTCAGTCTGCCATTGATGCATGTACCAAGACCGGTGGCAGGGTGTTAGTTCCTGCGGGAGTTTATTTATCCGGTTCTCTTTGGTTAAAATCTAATGTGGAGCTTCATCTCGAGCAGGGGGCCGTGCTGCGCTCCAGCTTAGAGGAAGCGGATGTGATTGATTTTTCCAAGGATTTTGAAGATGACAATGAGGATACGGGATGGGAAGGCGGATGTTTTTTATACGCCTGCCATGCGACCAATATCTCTATTACAGGCCTTGGAATGATCGACGGACAGGGACGGAATGTATTTTTTGATGATGATCCGGAGGATGGGGAGCATGAATGCCCTTTGAATGTGAAGGGATTTCGACCACGAATGAGTTTCTTAGAAGATGTGGATCATCTGGTGGTGAAAGATGTAACCTTTTATGACTCTGCTTTCTGGACCCTACATATGGCAGGATGCCGCAATGTACGGATTGAAAATATTGTGATCGAGAATAATAAACGGGGTCCCAATAATGATGGAATTGATCCGGATTGCTGTCAGAATGTGATTATTCGCGGTTGTCGGATTGTTACGGGGGATGACAGTATTGTTTTAAAAACTACGGCTCCCATGTATCGCAAATATGGGGAATGCAAGGATATCATCGTCAGTGGTTGCTTTTTATCCTCCAATTGCAGTGCCATCAAGATTGGTACGGAAACCTATGGGGATATTCATGATATCGTAATCTCGGATTGTATCATACGGGACAGTATCCGAGGCGTTGGCATTTGGTCCAGGGATGGGGGAGAAATCCATCATATTTATATGCATCATATCATGGGAAATACTAGAAATTTCTCCGATAGTACGGTGCGTTTTACCGGTGTGTGCACCTGGTGGGGAGAAGGGGAACCATTCTTTGCCACAGCCACCAAGCGTGAAGCGGTGGATCGAATTCCAGGAAAGATTCATCATATCTATGTGGATCATATGCATATGGAATCGGAAGCACCGATTATTCTTGTGGGAGAGGAGTATTCTCCGATTGAGAATATTTCCATTACGGAGAGTGAGATTACCTTCCGAAAACAAAGTTCCAAAGAACAACTGATTTTGGATGAACGTCCATCCATTCGGGGCCGGTACCCTCTTGCCATGGGAACGGTATATGAGCGAAATACCAAGGATATATCCGTGGATGTGAAGGTTCGGATGGATTCTAATATAGCGCCCCTATTTTCCAAAGTGTTAAGTTAAAATCATAACAAATCCTATAGTAAAATTGTATTTTTTGTGATACAATCTAGAAGTATTGAACTATGATGTTTGCTTAGGGAAGGACATCATAAATCTTAACATTAAAAGGAGACATAAAAAGCGATGGGAAAAACGAGTATGAGAAGGGCATTGCTCCATTTTATCCTGCCATTAATTGCTGTCACACTGGTAGTGGTTATGTTTTTTGGCTATCAGATGGATAAGCAGTCCAGGGACAATAAGGCAATGTATTATGACACACTGTATATGATTAATACGAAATTAATCAATGCGGATCGTGATTTTTATCAGGCCATGTTAGCGGCCACCAATGCGAAAGATGCTGGCAAAGGTGAGGATTTTACCGCCTATGTAGAAGATTATGATCAGAACTATGATCAGACCATGGAAGGTGTAAAGGAAGCACTGGATATTGCTAGGGCAGAGGAAGATCTGTGGAATGATTATACTGCGGAGAATGGAAAGACATTTGGCGTCTTAGAACAGGATTTCCAGAATTATTTTAAGGCTTGGGATGATGCATATGATGTGGGCGAAAGAAATGGCGATTGGAACGCATTTGCAGAGAATTTCGAATTGGCCAGAGATATAGTCAATTCCATGCAGGAAGTGACGGAGTCCTGGGCGGAGGATGAAATTTATCGTTTCCAGAAGGATACGACGACTTTTATCACAGTATCCTTTGGATTTTTAGTATTATTATCCGTGGTTCTCTTTATTGTTGCCATGTTAGTAGCCAATAAGATGGTGAAGACGCTTCGAACCATTACGGAGGAGATCCATCATATTGCGGATGGTGATTTCTCCCATGAATTTAAGATGAGAAGTACCATTAAGGAATTTGATCAGATCATTGCATTTACGGAAGAGATGCGTGGTAAGGTTCAGGCAGCCCTTCGGGATGTTATCGATGGTGCTACGGATGTGCATAGTGGTGCAGAAACCGCAAGAGAAGGCGTGGCTGGAAGCCAGCGTACAACCCAGGATATTACTTCCGCTGTGAATGATTTAGCTCAGGGCGCTACGGCCATGGCGGAGGATGTACAGAATTCCACTGCCATTACCATTCATATTGGTCAGTCTGTGGATCGTGTTATGAATGCAGCCAGTGATAATTTAGAGCGTGGAAAGAATCTCTTTACGGAATCCACCAGGGTTCAGCAGCAGCTCTTAGAAATCCAGAAGAAGGATGCGGAGACGGATGCTATGGCTGGGGAAGTTGCGAATTCTGTTGGAGAAACCGCAGAAGTGGTTGCTCAGATTTCAAGCGCAGCAGAATCCATTATTTCCATTGCAAGTCAGACCAATCTTTTGGCATTAAATGCTTCCATTGAAGCTGCTAGAGCTGGTGAAGCCGGTAAGGGATTTGCGGTAGTTGCGGATAATATTAAGAGCCTTGCAGAAGAAACCAATAAGATGGCTGGAGAGATTACGCAAATGCTTTCGAACATCGCAAGTTTCTCTGAGAATAATAAGAAGTTAACTGGAAAGATTAAAGAGGCTACCACGAATGAAGCGGTTGCCTTAGAGCAGATGGTTGCTTCTTTTGAACGGATGCTTTCTATGCTGAAAGAAACCGAAGTTGGTAATAAGGAAATTATGGATTTAGTGGATGCTTTAAATCGAGATAAAGAGACCATCTTAAATTCCATGGAATCCTTATCCAGCATCTCCCAGGAGAATGCAGCATCTACGGAAGAAACCAGTGCATCCTTAATGCAGTTAGAGGATGCAATGCAGAATATTATGGAGGAATCCGAGCATTTAAATCAGGTATCCGAAGCGTTACAGCAGAATGTGAAGTTCTTCCAGGTGGATGCAGAATAAAGGATTTACAACAAGGGAATAATCTTGATATGATACGGGGGGCATGGTTTTATGCCTCCCTTTTCATTGTCACGGAATGGGGAAAAACGGAGGAGTATATGAAATTAGTGATACAGGTGGTTTCAGAAGCCAAGGTAGAAGTAAAAGAGCAGGTAATTGGCGCCATTGACCGGGGGATGATGGTCCTTGTTGGTGTGGGAGAAGAAGATACGAAGGAAATTGCGGATCTGATGATTAAGAAGATGCTAAACTTACGGATTTTCCCGGATGAGAATGGAAAGACCAATCGGAATCTGGCTGATGTGGGTGGCGGACTTTTACTTATTTCCCAATTTACCCTATATGGGGATTGTAAGAAAGGAAATCGTCCAAGTTTTGTTCATGCAGGAAATCCTGCCATGGCTAAGGACTTGTATGAATATATCATTGCAGAATGTAAGAAAGAAGTGCCACGGGTGGAACAGGGAGAATTTGGTGCGGATATGAAGGTGAGTCTGGTGAATATGGGACCTTTTACCATTATTCTAGACTCCAAGGAGCTTTTTCCCAATCTGTAACAAGATATTGTATCTTTTTAAAACATACTCTACCATATGTTGTGATATTGTGATACACTAATGAACGGACACTTTTAGAAAATGTGGGTATGAGATATGTACTATGGTGATATTAAACAATTTGATGTTGCCAATGGCCCGGGGGTAAGAGTTTCCTTATTCGTTAGTGGATGCCATTTCCGGTGCAAGGGTTGCTTTAATGCAGCCACTTGGGATTTTAACTATGGCAAGCCTTTTACTGACGAGACCATTGACCAGATTATTGAATATTTAAAACCGGAATATATTAAAGGCTTTACGATTCTTGGGGGAGAGCCATGGGAGAAGCAAAATCAACTTGCTTTACTGCCCCTGCTTCGCAGGGTTCGTGCCACCTATCCGGACATAAATATCTGGTGCTTTACTGGATATCAATTTGATCGGGATCTCAATGGATGGATGGTTAAACATTGGCCGGAAACCAGGGAGATGTTAAGTTATATCGATGTGATCGTGGATGGAATGTTCGTGGAAGCATTAAAGGACTTATCCCTCCGCTTTAAAGGATCTTCCAATCAGAGAACGATTTTGGTACAGGAATCTCTTCAGGCTGGTAAAGTAATTCTCTGGGATGATTCAGAACCTAAATATTAATTTCAGGAAAGGAAGAACATGAAAGCAGAAATCAGATTAAAAAAAGTACGTCCTAATGCGGAGATTCCAACTTATGGAACAGAATTTAGTGCAGGTGCGGATTTATATGCCTGTATCGAAGATACCGTAACCATTGAACCGGGAGAGACCTATCTTACTCCAACGGGAGTGGCTATGGAAATTCCAGAATGCTATGCCGGTCTTGTATTTGCAAGAAGTGGTTTAGCAACCAAGAAGGGGCTTGCTCCAGCCAATAAGGTGGGAGTGATTGATGCGGATTATCGTGGAGAAATCTTTGTTCCACTGCATAATCATAGTAATAAAGCAGCCATGATTGCTCCGGGAGAACGTATTGCTCAGTTAATGATCACTCCATTTTTAACAGCACAATTTGTAGAGACGGAGGAACTATCGGATACCGTTCGTGGAACGGGTGGATTTGGTTCTACAGGTTCTAAATAATCCTCGAAAGCCCATCACTATGGGATTTGTGTTCAAATTGTGAACAACAAGATGTTGTGCGGTGTATTTAATAAAGACACAAAATATTGTGGATACATGTAGAAAAATTTATATGTTAATGCTATAATTATTCTCGTACGGTTGGGATGGGGAGAACATCCTGGCAGTACGAGAATTTTTATTATATTGGGGTTTGTTTCACATACAGGGGCGCCAAGGAAGGGAAGAAAAATGAGAGTAATTAAAAGGGATGGCCGCGAAGTTAATTATGATCGTAATAAGATTGCTGTGGCTATTCAGAAGGCGAATGACGAAGTCGATCCAATCGACAGAATTTCAGAGGAGAAAGTCGAAGCGATTATTGCTTCCATTGAGAATCGTGGATATGAAACCATGCAGGTAGAAGATATCCAGGATATCATTGAACAGAAATTAATGCAGGAGAAGAAATTTAATCTTGCTAAGACCTATATCATTTACCGTTATTCTCGTGAATTAGTTCGTAAGGCCAATACAACGGATGAGTCCATTATGAGCTTAATTCAGAATAGCAATAAGGATGTTATGGAGGAGAATTCCAATAAGAATGCTGCCATTGCATCCACACAGAGAGATTTGATCGCAGGTGAAGTATCCAAGGATCTTACCAAGCGTCTGCTTCTTCCAGAGAAGGTTTCTAAGGCGCATGAGCAGGGTATTTTACATTTTCATGATGCAGATTATTTTGTACAGCATATTTTCAATTGCTGTTTGATTAATATTAAGGATATGCTGGATAATGGTACTGTGATGAACGGTAAGCTCATTGAATCTCCTAAGAGCTTCCAGGTGGCATGTAATGTTACCACACAGATTATTTCCTCCGTAGCTTCTAGTCAGTACGGCGGACAGTCCGTAGATGTGCGTCATCTTGGTAAGTATCTTCGTTATACGAAGAATAAGTATGAAAAGCATTATGAGGAATCTTTAGGTGGAACAGTTTCCCCTGAAGTGATTCAGAAGATTGTGAATGATCGAGTACAGGATGAACTTCGTTCCGGTGTACAGACGATTCAGTACCAGATTAATACCTTGATGACTACCAATGGTCAGTCACCATTTGTAACCTTATTCTTAAATCTTGATCCACAGGATGAATATATTGAAGAGAATGCACAGATTATCGAAGAGATTCTTCGTCAGCGTCTCGAAGGTATTAAGAATGAGAAGGGAGTATATGTAACTCCTGCATTCCCAAAACTGATCTATGTATTGGATGAGCATAACTGCTTAAAGGGCGGTAAGTATGATTATATTACGAAGCTGGCAGTAAAGTGTTCTGCGAAGCGTATGTATCCGGATTATATCTCTGCGAAGAAGATGCGTGAGAATTATGAAGGCAATGTATTTGCATGTATGGGATGCCGTTCCTTCCTTTCTCCATGGAAGGATGAGAATGGAGAATATAAGTGGGAAGGCCGCTTTAATCAGGGTGTTGTTTCCTTAAATCTTCCTCAGATTGGTATTATTGCCAATGGGGATGAGGAGAAGTTCTGGGAGTTAATGGAAGAACGTCTTGCACTTTGCTTTGAGGCATTGATGTGCAGACATAGAGCCCTGGAAGGAACTCTTTCCGATGTAAGCCCAATTCATTGGCAGTATGGTGCTATTGCACGTTTAAAGAAGGGCGAAACCATTGATAAATTATTACATAATGGATATTCTACGCTTTCTTTAGGATATATTGGTTTATATGAAGTAACCAAGTTAATGACTGGTGTAAGCCAGACGGATCCTAAGGGTACGGAATTTGCTTTAAAGGTAATGAAGCGTTTAAGAGATGCTACGGATACCTGGAAGAGAAATACGGGTCTTGGATTTGCAGTATACGGAACACCTGCAGAGAGCTTATGTTATCGTTTCGCTGAGATTGATAAGAAGCGCTTTGGTAGTATTCCAGATATTACGGATAAGGGATATTATACCAATTCCTACCATGTGGATGTTCGGGAAAAGATTGATGCATTCTCCAAGTTCACCTTCGAGAGTCAGTTCCAGAAGATTTCCAATGGTGGTTGTATCTCCTATGTGGAAGTTCCTAATATGAGACATAATTTAGATGCTTTGGAAGAATTAGTAAAATTCATCTATGATAATATTCAATATGCGGAATTCAATACCAAGTCCGATTATTGCCATGTATGTGGTTATGATGGAGAGATTGAACTGAATGACAATCTTGAATGGGAATGTCCACAGTGCCATAATAAGGATCATGCGAAGATGAATGTAACCCGTAGAACCTGTGGATATTTGGGTGAGAATTTCTGGAATGTGGGTAAGACCAAGGAAATTAAGTCCCGTGTATTACATCTGTAGGAAATTTTAGGATCCTTATATGAATATGAAATCCTTTAGAGTTCTTGTATGAGTAGGAAAGCTCCCCGAGTGTTCGGGGAGCTTTTTTTATCCTTCGGTACATCGGAAGGAAGATGGGGGAGTTGTCAAAATACGGGGGTGGTACCATGTGGTTTCTAAAACTAGTTCCTGTGGAGAACAGGCATGGGAATGGGGTTTGCAACGACGGATGGATTTTGATATAAAAGATAGGATGAAAGAAGCTAGAAAGTACTTTTAGAAAAAGATCTGTTCCTTGGATGACGGGGGACAAGAAATAAGATATAGGGGATTAAAACATATGTCAAAAGTAGCAATTGCAACGGATTCCAATAGTAGTATTACCCAGGAACGTGGAAAAGAATTGGGGATTTTTGTCCTTCCCATGCCATTTTATATTGATGGAGACCTGTACATGGAAGGGGTGGATTTATCCCCGGAGAAATTTTATGAAAAACAGAATGCGGATGCAGAGATTTCCACATCCCAGCCGGCAGTTGCAGAAGTGACGGATTTTTGGGATCAGATTCTTGAAGAATATGATGAAATCGTATATATTCCTATGTCCAGTGGATTAAGTGGTTCCTGTCAGACCGCCATCATGCTTTCGGAAGATTATGATGGGAAAGTACAGGTGGTGAATAATCAGCGGATTTCCGTAACTCTTGCCCTTTCGCTTTTTGAGGCCAAGGAACTTGCAAGTCAGGGAAAGAGTGCGAAAGAGATTCGAGAAATCTTAGAAGAACATCGTTTTGATAGCAGTATCTATATTACTTTAAAGACTTTAAAATATCTAAAGAAGGGCGGACGCATTACCCCTGCGGCAGCAGCAGTGGGAACCATTTTAAAGATTAAGCCCGTACTTCAGATTCAGGGAGAAAAGCTGGATGCCTTCTCAAAGTGCCGTGGCATGAGTCAGGCCAAGGAAATTATGTATGAAGCCATTAAAAAGGATTGTATCGAGCGGTTTCATGCAGTAGAAGAAGGATTGAAGGATATGATTTTAATGCTTGCCTATACAGGAAGCGAGGGAGAAGTGGAAGAATATCGGAAGGAAGCAATGAAAATGTTTCCAGGGAAGAAATTCTTAGAAGCACCCCTGTCCTTAAGTATTGCCTGCCATATTGGAGAAGGGGCACTGGGCATTGCCTGTGCGAAAAAACTTCCTGGTGTGGATTATTCCAAATATGGATTAGTATAACTTGAAAGCATCATGGGAGAGTGCTATACTTATTAAGTTATCGCCATTACGGCATAGAAATAAGAAGGTCATGTTCGTGGCAGGAGCGGCAGATACTGGTGGATCTGAACCCCCAGTGCGAAAGGCGGGACTGTTTTTATGTTGGTGATAAAACTATATCATAATTACGAGGCCGGTAGCCTCGAAGGAGGAATTAACCCATGGTTAAAGAAGAATATTTAGACAAGTATCGCCATTCATTGGCACACATCCTTGCTAAGGCTGTTATGGAGATTTTCGGTAAAGAAAATGTACAGTTAGCAATTGGACCACAGATTTCTGATGGATTCTATTATGATTTCCTGCTTCCAAGAAATATCACCGCAGATGATTTTTCTACCATTGAAGCGAAGATGACAGAAATCTTAAAGAGAAGAGAAGCTTTTACGGAGAAGGAAATTACTCGTGAAGAAGGCCTTGAGATGTTCAAGGATCAGAAGTTTAAGGTGGAATTAATTAATGATTTACCTGAAGACGAGCGCCTTACCGTATATTATACAGGGGATGATTTCGTAGATCTCTGTCGTGGACCTCATGTTCCTAACTCCCAGGATTTACTTGGTGCATCCTTTAAGATTAAGTCCGTATCCGGTGCATATTGGAGGGGCGATGAGCATAGAGATATGCTTCAGAGAATTTATGTATATGCATTCCCAGAAAAGGATCAGCTGAAAGAACATTTGCACATGATCCAGGAAGCATTGGAGCGTGATCACAAGAAGATCGGACCTCAGTTAGAACTTTTCATGTTCGACGAGACCGCACCTGGTATGCCATACTTCCTTCCAAGAGGATGGAAGATGTTCAACGCATTGGTGGATTATTGGAGAGATATTCATGATCGTCGTGGTTATCTTGAGATTTCTGCCCCTGTTGTGAACAGCACCCAGTTATGGAAGACTTCTGGACATTGGGCTCATTATAAGGAGAACATGTTCTTAATCGTGAATGAAGATGCGGATGAGAATACGGATCCGGATGATATCTTTAAGTTCGCTTTAAAGCCAATGAACTGTCCAAATGCGATGACAGTATTTAAGAGAACCGCGCACTCATATAAGGATCTTCCAATTCGTTACAATGAAACGGACGTAATTCATCGTAAGGAGAAGTCCGGCCAGTTAAATGGTCTCTTCCGTGTTCAGATGTTCCGTCAGGATGACTGCCATATCTTCGTTACCGAAGAGCAGATTGGTAGCGAGATCAAGAACATCATGGAAATCGTGAATATGATTTATAAGGACTTCGGTCTTACCTATACAGCAGAGCTTTCCACAAGACCGGAAGACTTCATGGGTGATATTGAAGTATGGAATCAGGCAGAGGCTTCCTTAAAGGCTACCTTAAATGAAATCTTCGGCGAAGGTGGATATGAGGTAAACGAAGGAGATGGAGCTTTCTATGGCCCTAAGATTGACTTAAAGATGAAGGATTGTCTTGGTCGTGAGTGGCAGACCGGTACCATCCAGCTTGACTTCCAGCTTCCTAAGAACTTCCAGTTAAAGTATATGGATAAGGATGGCATTCAGAAGCAGCCAGTGGTACTTCACCGTGCAATCTTCGGTTCCTTAGAGCGTTTCATCGGTATTATTACCGAGAACTTCAAGGGAGCATTCCCATTCTGGTTACATCCATATCAGGTTGCATTAGTACCAATTCGTGTACAGCATAATGAGTATGCGAAGGAAGTGGAAGAATTACTTCGTGATAACGGAATTCGTGTGGAAGCAGATTATGAAGATGCTAACATGAAGGAGAAGATCAAGAAGTTTAAGACCTTCAAGGATCCATATATTGTTGTTCTTGGTGATCGTGAAGCAGAGGAGAGAACTGTATCCATCAATATTCGTGGTGGCAATCGCCAGCTTCAGAATGTACCTTTGGATACCTTTATTGCAATGTGCAAGAAGATGAATAAGGAACATAGCCTGGAATTAATCGATTCCTTAGAGACTCTTTAACTCAGTCCAAGAAACCGATGAATTTTAGGACAAAGATGTCCGGGGAATTTTCCCCGGACATTTTTTGTGCATGAAATCATAAAAATCAAAGGGTTTAGTAGGGAATATACTATTGAATTTGCGTGTGAAATCATTTACAATTGACATTGCGATTGCATAAGTATTTCGTGTTGAAATGATATAGGATGGGAGATTAAAAGATGGACGCAGTAGTAAAGTATATTGATGAGTTGTTAGCAAAGAGTACTCCACAGGTACCGATGTGGAATATCGAAAAGATTAAGCAGAATAATAAGTCCACCTGGAATTATATTGATGGCTGTATGATCAAGGCCGTGCTTGCAATGTATGCAATTTCTAAGGATGAGAAGTATTTAAAGTTTGCCGATGAATTCATTGATTGTCGTGTGAATGAGGATGGCACCATTAATGGATATGATATTCATGAGCAGAATATTGATAATGTATGTGCAGGTACCACTCTTTTTGATCTGTATAATATTACAGGAAAGGAAAAGTATCGCAAGGCCATTGATGTAGTATATTCCCAGCTTGAGATTATGCCTAGAACCGAGAGTGGTAATTTCTGGCATAAGAAGATTTATCCAAAGCAGGTATGGTTGGATGGATTATATATGGGTCAGCCATTCTATATGGAATATGAGACGAAATTTGATCATAAGAAGAATTATAAGGATATCTTCTCCCAGTTTAAGTTTGTCATTGAGAATATGAGAAATCCATTAAACGGCCTTTACTTCCATGCTATGGATACTTCCAAGGAAGCATTCTGGTGTGATAAGCAGACCGGTCTTTCTCAGATGTGCTGGTTAAGAGCTTCCGGATGGTATGCCATGGCTTTAGTGGATACGATTGATAAGTGTGAGCCAGAAACGGATGAAGATCAGAAGAATGTGCAGATGTTAAAGGATGCATTCAAGGATTTGATCGATTCCATGCTTCGTTATCAGGATGAAAGTGGTCTCTGGTATCAGGTAGTAAACTACGGTGGAATGGATAAGAATTATCTTGAAACTTCCGGTAGTTCCATCTTTGCATATGCCATCTTAAAGGCTGTACGTCTTGGTATTTTAGATGCTTCTTATCGTCCATATGCAGAGAAGGCCATTGATGGTATTGTTGAGAAGTATCTTCGTGTGGATGAGAAGGGCATGGGCCTTGGCGGAATCTGCTTAGTTGCCGGTCTTGGTGGAGCAGGAAGACGTCCGGGTACCTATGATTATTATATGTCCGAGCCAATCGTAGAAGATGATGCGAAGGGTGTTGGACCATTCCTTCTTGCATATACCGAGCGTTTAATGTATCAGAAGTAAAAGAAAAGTTTTTCCTTTGGAAAAGATTTTAGGCTGCACCATAAAAAGTGCAGCCTTTTTTTGATTCCTATCCTAAAATATGGTAAAATACTGAATTAAATGAATTTAAAAGAGGTATCAATACAATGAATATTGTTGTGTTAGCTGGTGGCATCAGTACAGAGCGTGATGTATCCTTAGTAACCGGTGTGCAGGTTACCAATGCATTAGTAAAGAAGGGACATCGAGCTGTAATGGTGGATGTGTTTATGGGAGATGAGAATGCGACGGACCCGGAAGTGGTCTTTGAAGGCGCACATCTTCTGGATGCTGCGAAGATTACGGAGAATGCTCCGGACCTTGCAACCGTGAAGGAATCCCGAGGGGCTTCGAAGGATGGATTCTTTGGACCCAATGTTCTTTCCCTATGTAAGGCGGCAGACTTGGTATTTATGGGACTTCATGGAGAGGACGGAGAGAATGGTAAGATTCAAGCAACCTTTGATCTATTAGGGATCCGATACACCGGTACCGGCTATCTTGGCTCCGCCCTTGCAATGAACAAGGACATTGCCAAGGAACTATTTGTGAAGCATGACGTTCCAACACCTAAGGGAATTACTGTAACGAAGGATAATTGTAAGAAGGTGAAGGTTTCTTATCCATGTGTGGTAAAGCCTGCCTGCGGTGGTTCCAGTGTGGGAGTAAGTATTGCAAGAAATGATGAAGAATATCAGAAGGCCTTGGACGCTGCATTTGCCTGGGAAGAGAAATTAGTGGTGGAGCAGTATGTACATGGCAGAGAATTCTCCATTGGTGTTGTGGATGGAGTGGCTTATCCAATTATTGAGATTGCTCCATTACAGGGATTTTATGATTACAAGAATAAATATCAGGCGGGATCCACGGTGGAGACCTGTCCTGCAGAATTATTGAAGGAACAGACGGAAACCATGCAAAAACATGCAGTGAATGCATACCATGCGTTAAAGTTAGATACCTATGGACGTATGGATTTTCTGATGGATGAAGAGGGAAAGATGTATTGCTTAGAGGCCAATACCCTTCCGGGAATGACTCCAACCAGTCTTCTTCCTCAGGAAGCAGCGGCACTTGGCTATTCCTTCGAAGACCTCTGTGAGAACTTGGTGAAAGTATCCTTAAAGAAATACGAATAAGGATTGTGACTGCATGGATTCCATGCAAATGTGCTAAAAAGGGGGAGGTTTAATATGGTTAATATGACAATTGCCAACATCATCGACGTGGTGAATGGAGAATATTACGGACCGGAAGATCTATTACAGGAAGAAGTGACCCAGATTACCACGGATAGTCGTGAAGTGGTGGAAGGCGGATTATTTATTGCCTTAAAAGGGGACCGAACCGATGGACATTATTATATTCCGGCGACTTATGAGAAGGGAGCTTTATGTGCCATTAGTGAGCATGTCTTAGATCACGAAGAAGAACATGCCTATATTGTGGTGGCCGATGCTCGTACGGCACTGAAGGAATTAGCAGAATTTTATCGCAAGCAGCTTTCTCTGACGGTGGTGGGAATCACCGGAAGTGTGGGAAAAACCAGTACCAAGGAAGCGATTGCCAGTGTCCTTTCTGAAAAGTATCGTGTCTTAAAGACGGAAGGCAATTTTAATAATGAAATTGGCGTGCCACTTACCATCTTTCGCTTAACGGAAGAGGATGAAGTGGCTGTGATTGAGATGGGAATTAGCGAATTTGGTGAGATGCACCGGTTGAGCCAGATGGTTCGTCCGGATATCTGTGTGATTACCAATATCGGAACCTGTCATTTAGAGAATCTTATTGATCGGGATGGAGTGCTTCGTGCCAAGAGTGAAATCTTTGATTTTATGAATCATGAAGGAACCATTATTTTAAATGGTGATGATGATAAGTTAACCACCATTGGAAGCATCTATGGTCGGGAACCAGATTTCTTTGGAACCGTGGATGAGAGCCTGGATGTGTATGGGGATCATATAGAGCAGCTTGGCTTATATGGAAGCCGCTTTGTACTCCATGATGCTCTTGGAAGTTGTTCCGTGGAAGTACCGGTACCGGGAGAACATATGGTGACCAATGCCTTAGCAGCTGCTGCCGTGGGTGTTACCATGGGACTTACCAATGAGGAGATTGCAGAAGGCATTCGGAAATTTACTTCCCTTCCGGGAAGAAATCATATCATTGTCAGTGATAACTATACCATCCTGGATGATTGCTATAATGCCAATCCAATGTCCATGCGTGCTGCAACGGAGGTGCTGTGTTCTGCCAAGGGCAGAAAGGTAGCCATCCTTGGCGATATGGGAGAATTAGGAAGTGGCGAAGAGCGCCTGCATTATGAATTAGGAGAGTATGTGGGAGCTTCCCAGGTGGATTTACTGCTCTGTGTGGGCACTTTATCCAAGTCCATGAAGGAAGGATTTATTACCGGAAGAAATCAGAAACTTTTGGATTCCGGCCTGACGCCTCAAGAAAGCATGGAGAAAGCTAATGCATGCGTAATTCATTATGAGAATATTGGAAAATTATATGATGAATTATTCAATCTTTTAGTCAAGGATGATGCCATCCTGGTAAAGGCCTCCCATTTTATGGGCTTTGATCAGATCGTACATCTTCTTGACCAGGGCGCATAAGGGCGCATCATGGAAATTTGACAAGACTTTACTTCATCATGTAGAATACTTAGAACCTGTTGTAAAATATTTTACAACCATATCAAATTTTATATTATAAGGAGAATTATTGTGGACCCGTATGTCATACAAAGTATTAGTTTAGTTGTTTTATTATTTTTATCTGCTTTCTTTTCTTCAGCAGAAACTGCACTGGTGAAGGTCAATAAGATCCGTATGCGATCCTTAGTGGATGAGGGAGGCAATCGTAAGGCTGCGAAGGTATTAGAAGTTACTGAAGATAACGGAAAGATGTTAAGTGCGATTTTGATCGGTAATAACATCGTGAATATTTCTGCTTCTGCTCTTGCTACTACCATAACGACCAACTTGTTTGGCAATGCCTATATTGCCCTGGCTACCGGTTTATTAACCTTATTGGTGTTAATCTTTGGTGAGATTTCTCCCAAGACTTTAGCAACCATCCATGCAGATTCCATGGCGATGTTCTATGCTCCTATCATCGGTTGGCTCATGTGGATTCTTACTCCCGTCATCTGGATTGTGAACCACTTAGCCAGAGCTGTATTGGTACTTCTTCGCGTGGATCCGGATGCCAAGCATGAATCCATTACAGAAGACGAACTTCGAACCTATGTGGAAGTTGGTCATGAAGAGGGCGTCATCGAACAGACGGAAAAGCAGATTATTAATAATGTGTTTGATTTTGGAGATGCTTTAGCGAAGGAAGTTATGATTCCCCGTGTGGATATGTCTTTCGTATCCGTGGAAAGCTCCTATGAGGAGATTTTAGAGATCTTCCGCCAGGAGAAATATACCCGTTTCCCAGTCTATGAAGAGACCCGGGATAATGTGGTGGGAATTATTAATGTGAAGGATCTTCTTATGTATGACAATAAGGATGAATTCCAGGTGAAGGATATTCTTCGGGAACCATATTATTGTTATGAATTTAAGAATGTGTCAGAACTGATGCAGGTTCTTCGTAAGACTTCCACACCGATTGCCATTATCTTAGATGAGTATGGCTCCACGGTGGGTATGATTACCATGGAAGATCTTCTGGAAGAATTAGTTGGTGAAATTCGTGATGAATATGACGACAATGAGCGGGATGATATCGTGGAAGTTGGGGTGGATGAGTACCTGATTGATGGTGCCACCCGTTTGGATGATTTTAACGAGCTTGCAGGAACCAACATTGAATCCGAGGATTATGATTCCATCGGAGGATTTTTCTTAGAGAATCTGGATAGTACTCCAACGGAAGGGGATCGCATCGTACTTCCGGGCATCGAACTCCATGTGGAGAAGGTGGACAAGAATCGAATTGAAACCCTTCGTGTATTCTTAAATCTTTCCAATGAGGAAGAGATGAAGGATGAGGACGAAGATGATAAGCATCATGATAGGAAAGATGATGACGAATTAGAAGTTAAGGTGATTTTAGCAGAGGATGTGGTAGATGAAGATGATTTCATCAAGGAAACCGTAGCTGCCAAATCCCAGGAACCAATTGCGAATTAACTCAGTCGGAGAAATCCCCCACCTCTGAGCGTTAGCGTAGGTGAGGATGATGAGGAAGATGCCCTGTAGCTTGCTGCAGGGTATTTTTCTGCAAATGTAGTATAATAGAGCCATTGTGGATCGAATCATATGGTAAGACTTGGTCGTCCAATGGAGTCGAACAAGCATGGAAAAGAGGAGTTGTATGGAGAATTTAATTTTTTGTCTGAATGCCACGATTCCGGTATTCTTGTTAATGGTGCTAGGATATGTGTTCATTCGGATTCATGTTTTTGATGAAGCATTTGCCAAGAAGATGAATTCCTTCGTCTTTAAGATCGCGCTTCCTGTAATGGTATTTCATGACTTATGGAAGGAGGACTTCTATGAGATGTGGGATGGCAGATATGTGCTGTTTTGTTTTGTGGTAACCATTCTTTCCATTGGCCTTGCCTGGATTGTGGCAAGAATTGTAGTAAAGGATGTGGGAAGCAGAGCGGAGATGATTCAGTCCTCCTATCGTTCTAGCGCGGCGCTACTTGGAATTGGATTTATTCAGAATATCTATGGGGAAAGCGGTATGGCTTCCTTAATGATTATTGGCGCGGTGCCATTATATAATGTGGCAGCGGTGGCCATCTTAGAGATTATGAAACCGGACACGGCAACAAAAGTTGCGGATTTAGAAGCGGAGAAGGAACGAAAGAAGGCCTTAGTTAAGAAAACTGCCCTTGGAATTGTGACCAATCCCATTATTATTGGAATCTTTCTTGGAATAATCTGGTCCTTACTTAAGTTACCACGCCCCGTGATCCTAGAAAAGACCATTAAGTATGTGGGAAATCTTGCTACTCCCATGGGACTGATGGCTCTTGGTGCAAGTTTTGATTTATCCAAAGCAAAGAAGGCGGCAGCACCTGCCATTGTTGCTTCCGTGATGAAATTAGTGGTATTGGTTGCCATCTTTTTACCGGTGGCAATCCATATGGGATTTCGGACGGACCAGTTAATTGCGGTATTAATTATGCTCGGTTCTCCAACTACGGTAAGTAGCTTTGTTATGGCCCGGAATATGGGGCATGAAGGAACGGTTTCTTCGGCATCCGTCATGATTACCACGCTGGCCTGCGCTTTTACACTGACAGCCTGGCTATATGTCATTAAAAGTCTTGGATATGTATAAAATTTTTTCTTCATGCAACAGATGGGGGATTTTGAAACACTTCTATGATGTAAGACATTTGGCAAGGGACCAATGTTCATTCCGATTAGAATAAGGGAGGAAATTTATATGATTCGAAAAAAATTAGTTGTGGGACTTATTACTGCAAGTATTGCAGTGCAAGCTTTGGTAGGATGTGGGGCTTCGGACAAGTCCTCAAGTAGTGCAGACATGAACAGTTTGGCTACTACGGGGGCGGTATCCTATGCAGCCTCGGATGGTAAGTATGTAACAAGCGAAGCCATGGTGGAAGAATCTTATAATCCAACCATGGATACTTCTGGAGCAACCGGTGGCAATACCACTACAGTTTCGGTGAGTACCAGTCAGAAATTAATTGTGAATAAGACCATGAGCGTGAAGACGGAAGCATTTGATGAGGTGCTTAGCCAGTTAAAGGCACAGGTCCGTGCTAAGGGTGGTTATATTGAAACCTCGGATATTACCGGAACGGGAGAGGAGCGCGATCTTCGTCGTGCCACGTTAGTCATTCGTATGCCACAGGGGTCTTTGGATGAGGTGGTGGATTCTTTAAGTGAAGCTACTACAGTGGTTTCTTCGAGTGAAAACGCTCAGGATGTGACCATGGAATATGTGGATCTGGATGCGCATATCGAAGCCCTTCGAGCAGAGCAGACCGCTTTAATGGGCATGCTTGAGAAGGCAACATCCCTTTCCGATATTATTACCCTACAGTCCGAGTTAACCGATCTTCGTTACCAGATTGAGTCCTTTGAGTCCCGTCTTCGTACGTTGGATAATTTGGTCAGCTATAGTACACTTACTTTAACCATGCGGGAGATTCGTTCCGATGTGGTAGAAGAAGAACCCGGATATTGGGAAACCATCTTTAGCGGTGTGGGAGAAAGCTTCCAGACTCTTGGATATGAAATGGCAGAAATCTTTAGTTTTCTTATCATTAATCTTCCATATCTGTTATTCTGGGGTGTGATTGGTTACTTCATCGTAAGAGCAATTCACAATGCCTATTTAAAGAAGCAGGGAATTGATCCAAAGGAATGGAGAAAGAAGAAGTCCAAGAAGGAAGATTAAAAATTGGATTCTTTAGAAATCTTTAGAAACATTTGTAAGGGTTTTATATTATAATGGAACAAGTGAGGGCACAGGATTTTTTCCAGGGGATTGAAGGGAAAGTGCTGTGCCTTTTTTATGGAAGAAAAAAAAAAAGGGGGTGATTGCAGTGGGCGAGGCAGTTGAAACATTGCCAAAAGACAGCCAGAGTACTAGTACACAAGAAGCCAAACCAATCATCAGAGTTAAAAATCTATATAAGATTTATTCTATTGGAACCAATAAAGTCCGTGCGTTAAATGGGGTGGATTTTACCATTAACGAAGGAGAGTTTTGTGCCATCGTTGGTACGTCCGGTTCCGGTAAATCCACTTTATTAAATATGCTTGCAGGGTTGGAGAAACCTAGTAAGGGAGAGATTTCCATTAACGGAACGCATATTGAGAAGATGAATGAGAATCAGTTAGTTCGTTTTCGAAGGGAGCATGTGGGATTTATTTTTCAGTCCTATAATCTTATGGGAACCATGACGGCACTGGAGAATGTGGCTTTACCGTTAAATTTCCGTGGAATTCCGAAAAAGATTCGAAATCGGAAGGCGGACAAGATGTTAAATCTTGTGGGGCTTCAGAAATATAAGAAACATAAACCGAATCAGATGTCCGGTGGACAGCAGCAGCGAGTGGGTATGGCAAGAGCGCTGGTATTGGATCCGGATATTGTATTTGCGGATGAGCCTACGGGAAATCTGGACTCTGCCACTTCGGAAGAGATGATGAATCTCATGCGTCAGGTGGTGAATGAACAGAAAAAAACTTTGGTTATGGTAACCCATGATGACCATTTGGCATCCTATGCGGATCGAATCATTCGAATTGTGGATGGAAAGATTGTGGCCTTGGAGGAGAATCGAAACCGCAAAAAGAAGGTGGAGATGGAAGACCAGGAAATCATAGAGTCGCAGGTGGAAGAAACCAATGCGGATGTAGGAAAAGAATAATCGGGGAGTTATAGTTACTAGGAGGAAAAGATCATGAGGAAGTTTAATGTTAAGGGATTTTTGGCAATGGCCCTAACATGTATGACACTAACAGGAATGCAGACGGTAGTATATGAAGTGTCTGGTGAGGAGGCTACAACCAAGGCTTCCACAGCAACTACAGCTACTACAGCAACCACAGCTGCTACAGAAACTACAGCAAGTACCAATACGACGAGTTCTAATCTTTATGCAGAAGGTGATGTGGCGGATATTAAGATTACTGGAATCATTACCCAGCCAATGAGCGCCGGAGGAGTATCCGGTGTGGGATTTTGGACCTGTGCTCCGGATAAATTAGATGATGGAAGTTATGGTGGAACGGTGGAACTGATCTCCGTACGACCAACGGAAACTACATCCGGTCCATTTGTACAGGATGATTGTATGTATGCGATTGCAGAAGCCGATGGTAATACCAAGTATGAATTATGGTGTGGCTTCCCATTTAATGTAAAGAATGATGTGAAGACGGGATATTATTCCATTCCTTTCACCATTGATTATGCTAAGGATGCCATTCATTATCGTGTGGTAAAGAATGTGGATGTGTATTTAGTGGGTACGGAAGAGACTACGGATAGTGCCAATGTATCCGTTCCTCGTGTGATTGTTACTGGATATGAAACCAATCCGGAAGAAATCTTTGCAGGACAGGAATTTGATCTTACGGTACATTTAAAGAATACTTCTTCGGATACCTCCGTAAGTAATATGAAGGTAACCTTCTCCACCACCAATGGAGAATTCTTACCAGTATCCGGTTCCAGTACGGAATTCGTGAATCGAATCAGTGCCGGAGCTACCACGGATTTAACATTAACCATGAAAGCCAGTGCTTCTTTGGAACAGAAGCCATATGTATTAAATATGGCTGCAGAATATGAAGGAAAGAAGGCAGCAGCATATACTGCCTCAGAAAGTATTTCTATTCCTGTGCATCAAAAAACCAAATTTTCCATTACAGAGATGGATGCGGGAAGTGGTTCTGTAGAAAATTATGGAACGGTGGATGTCTCCTTTGCCATTAATAATACTGGTAAGACCACCATGTATAATGTGCAGGCCTATGTGAGTGAGGATTGTAAGACATTAACATCCGATAAGACATTTGTGGGAAATATTATTCCAGGTAGTACGGGCTATGTGGAATTGCCACTGCATGCCATTGCCATCACAGAAGATGAAGGAAATGTGGATTTGGTGATTTCCTATGAGGATGCGGATGGTGTGATGGGGACCGAAACTACCACCACGAATATTTATGTTTATGAACCATATATTCCAACGGAGGAAGAGATGCAGGCCATGTATGGGGATGGGATGCCAGAAGAGAAGGCAGGAATGTCCCCTTGGGTTGGTGCCCTCATCGGTCTTGCGGTTATTGCAGTTGTTGTGATTGTAGTTGTGATTCTTGTGAAGAATAAGAAGAAAAGAGAAAGGTTAAGCGAAGAGGACGATGAGATTCTTTGATATCATTGCAATGAGTGCGTCGAACCTCTGGAAGCGGAAGGTTCGTACGATTCTTACCATATTAGGTGTTATGATTGGTACTGCCTCCATCGTGGTAATGCTTTCTTTGGGTATTGGTTTAAAGCAGGCTGTGATGGAGGAAATGAGTGCCTATGGTAGCCTGACAGAAGTTACGGTTTCTGGTAGTAATTATTCTTCGGATAGTAAGAATAAGGTACAACTAGATGATCAAGCCATCCAGGACTTTCTCATGATGGATCATGTGGTGGGAGTTCGACCGGAACTTCGGATTAGTGCCAGATTCGTGCAGGGAAAATATTCCTGTTATATTGATTTAATTGGAACGACACCGGAATTTTTGGAAACGATTCCTTTAGGACAGGGAAGTTATACCCCAGGTTCCAATGAATTACAATTGATTATTGGAAATATGGTAATTCAGTCCTTCTATGTGACGAAGACGTATGAATATCCCTTTTATGAAAGGGGAGTACTTCCGGAGATTGATTACTTTAATGGTAATCTTTATACGGAATTTGAGCCGGGATATACTCCGGATCAGAAACAGGTTCCGGTTCGTAAGCAGAAACTTAAGATTGCCGGTGTCGTGGAAGGCGGCCCACAGGATTATAATATGTATGGATATCAGGTATATTGTGAACTGGATGCCTTAAAGCATTTTTTAAAGAAGAATTATCGGAATTGTATTATTCCTGGACAGCCAACGAGTAAGTCCGGTAAACCATTAAAAGATATTGTCTATTCAGGATTACAGGTGGAAGTGGATGAGTCTGCGAATGTGTCCACGGTGCTTACCACGATTCAGGAGATGGGTTATTATGCCTATTCCGAAGCGGAGTGGATCAAGCAACAGGAACAGGAAATGGGAATTATTCAGATGGTACTTGGTGGAATCGGTGCGGTATCCTTATTGGTTGCAGCCATTGGTATTGCCAATACCATGATGATGTCCACCTATGAACGAACTAAGGAAATTGGTGTCATGAAGGTGTTAGGATGTTCCCTGGGGAATATCCGAGCCCTGTTTTTAACAGAGGCTGCATTTATCGGTTTCTTAGGGGGTATGGTGGGACTGGTGATTAGTTACACCATTTCCTTTGTGATCAATAAGGTTTTACCGGATGCCATGGGATATGGATCAACCAAGATTTCCGTCATTCCATTCTGGTTAGTGTTAGTGGCCATGGCCTTTTCCACCTTAGTGGGAATTGTGGCTGGTTTCTTCCCAGCCCAGCGAGCTACCAGGCTTAGTGCACTCTCGGCCATTCGAAATGAATAAAGGGATGAAAAAAATCGTAAGGATAAGTCGCAAGTTGGAACATACTTGCGACTTCTTCATGAAGCGAGTATAATATTATTTTGGTGTTTTACGGCGAATTAGAAAAAATGTTTAAAGAATTCACGAATTAAACACAGAAAATTAGTAACATTGATATGCTGTATTCTATGAACCATATGGGGATGGTGAAAGAAATATGAAACAGCATGATGGAGGGTATTATGACAGAGTATGATGTCTACCCATTGGAAGAACCAGGGGAAACAACACATTATAACACGGAAGATATTGGTAAGAATGCCAATTTGTTGTTGAATACGGTACAGAATAGTATGTTCCAGGGCCAGTTTTTAAATCAGGCCAATCAGATGATGGACACCATGTTGGATTTTAAGGAATTGATGATGGCGTATAGCTGTGCTATTAAGGAGATCCGTACCAAGTTTGAAGTATTGGATACGGAATTTCGTGTAAAGAATCAGAGAAATCCAATTAAGAGTATTCATTCCCGTCTAAAGAGTAATGCTTCGATTATGGAGAAGATGAATCGTAAGGGAGTTCAGCCAACGGCAGCCAATGTGGAAGCCACGTTAAATGATGTGGCCGGTGTGCGTGTGGTATGTAGCTATGTGGATGATATCTATAATATTGCCGAGGCTTTTAAGAAGCAGAGTGATATTACGATTCTTACAGAGAAGGATTATATTAAGAATCCGAAGGATAATGGATATCGTAGTTTACATTTGATCAGTAGTGTTCCTGTGTATTTTGCAGAAGGTGCAAGGGATATTAAGGTGGAAGTTCAGATCCGTACCATTGCCATGGATTATTGGGCGAGCTTAGAGCATCAGCTTCGTTATAAGCAGGATGTGGAGAATGAAGAAGCCATTGCCAGTCAGTTAAAGCAATGTGCCGACTTAATTGCCTATACGGATTTGATTATGCAAAATACCCGTGAGCAGATTGATCGTTCCAAGGGTAATGAAATCAATCCTTATATGGAATTATTTGAAAAGATTAAGAAATTGGATTCCCCCCTAACAGATGAGTAAGCTGGGGAAATTTCATGGCCCAAGGGTTGACATTTGGAAAAATTGTCACTACAATGGGAGTTGCTGTGAAGATGTGTAAGTAGTTGATAGGAAACAATCAACAGAGAGATTTCGCCAGCGGCTGGAAGCGAAATCGGTTGTCTATGAATGAATTTCAGCATTGGAGCGTTCTGGCGAAAATCCCGTCCCGGTGGTAATGGGGGGGAAGTAAGCGGATGTAGTTGCTGCATGAAAGCAAGAATGAGTGCAGGAATGGATATTCCTGAATGTGGGTGGTACCGCGAATGAAAGTCAATTCGTCCCATAATCTGTTTTGCAGATTATGGGACTTTTTTATTGCCAAAAGAAATTTTTTAGAAAGTAGGAGAATGTAATGAGTAGTTTATCAGAGAATCTTTCAACGCTCAAAGGCCAGATTGAAGATGGCTTAAAAAATCTTCAAAGTTCCAAGGAACTCTATGACTTCAAGAATTTATTTATTGAAGGAAAGAAGAGTAAGATCAGTGAACTGATGTCCGGAATGAAGAGCCTTGCACCAGAAGAACGTGCAGGTTTTGGTAAATCCGTGAATGAATTAAAGGTTTGGGCACAGGAACAGTTTACCAACATGGAAGCTGAGATGAAGAAGCGTGAGTTAATGGCCCGCTATGAGAGAGAGAAGATTGATTTAACAATTCCTGCAGCTCCTCAGCCAATTGGTAACCTTCATCCAGATACCTTAGTAAAGAATCAGTTGATCGATATCTTTGCCGGAATGGGATTTGAAATCTATGAAGGTGCAGAGATTGAGAATGATTATTATAATTTTACCGCATTAAATACTCCGAAGGATCATCCGGCAAGGGATATGCAGGATACCTTCTATCTGTCCCCAGAGTTCTTACTTCGTACCCAGACTTCAGCAGGTCAGATTCATGTGATGGAGTCCCAGAAGCCACCAATTAAGATCCTTTCCCCAGGTAAGGTATTCCGTTCCGATGATGATGCAACACATTCTCCAATGTTTAGCCAGATGGAAGGGTTAGTGGTGGATGAGAATATTACCTTAAGTGATTTAAAGGGTATGTTGGATATGTTCGTACAGAAGATTTTTGGTAAGGAAACCAAGACTCGTCTTCGTCCTTCCTACTTCCCATTCACAGAGCCATCCGTAGAAGTGGATGTAAGCTGCTTTGAATGTGGTGGTAAGGGATGTAGCCTCTGTAAGCATACGGGTTGGATTGAAATCCTTGGTGCCGGTGTAGTAAATAAGAAGGTTCTTGAAAATTGTGGAATCGATTCTGAAAAGTACAGCGGATTCGCATTCGGTATGGGTGTGGAACGTATTGCCATGTTAAAGTATGGTATTAACAACATCAAGGCGTTATTCGGTTCCGATATGCGTGTATTAAAGCAGATTAATGAGAAATAAGTAGTTACGGAGGAAAAATTATGTTAGTTCCATTAAGTTGGTTAAAGGACTATGTTGATATTGATGTCACCCCGGATGTATTGGAGAAGAAATTATTCGATGGTGGATTTGAAGTAGAAGAAAAGTATGAACTTGGTAAGGACATTAGTAATGTGGTCGTTGGTCTGGTGGAGACCTGCGAAGCAATTCCGGATACCCATCTTCATGTATGCCGTGTCAATGCCGGTAGCCATGGTACCTTCCAGGTATGTTGTGGCGCGGACAATGTGGAAGCCGGTGGAAAGTATCCTCTCGCTTTAGTGGGTGCTTCCGTCTATGCAACTGCGAAAGACCATGTCACCATTGAAGGGGTAATGACCATTAAGAAGGGTAAACTTCGTGGTTATGAGTCCGAAGGTATGCTCTGTGCTGGTGTGGAGATCGGTTTAACGGAGGATCTGTATCCGGGTGCAGGATATAATGGTTTATTAGTTCTTCCACAGGATGCAACTCCTGGTGAGGATGTGAAGGCATTAACCGGATTGGATGACTGGATGTTTGATATTGCCTTAACCGCCAATCGTCCGGACTGCCAGAGTATTCTTGGTATTGCCAGAGAAGTTTCTGCGATGTTGGAAAAGCCATTAAAGATGCCTGCAACGGATTATACCGAAAATGGCAGCACGAAGGATGGTTTTAAGGTAACTGTGGAAGCAAGTGATCTTTGCCCAAGATATATGGCTCATTACGTATCCGATATTACCATGGGAGAATCCCCAGCTTGGATGAAGCGTAGACTTGCTTTAGTGGGAATGAATTCCATCTCCAATATTGTGGATATTACCAATTATGTATTAAAGGAAATCGGCCAGCCAATGCACGCCTTCGATGAGAATTTCTTAGAGGGAAATGAAATCGTTGTTCGCCGTGCGAAGGATGGAGAGCATATTGTTACCCTGGATGAGCAGGAATATGAGCTTACTTCCAATAACTTAGTCATCTGTGATGGAGTAAAGCCAGTGGCTTTAGCCGGTGTGATGGGTGGCTTAAATTCTGAGATTCGCGAAACAACTTCCGGAGTTGTATTTGAATGTGCTAAATTTGCCAGGGATAATGTGCGTAAGACTGCAAGAGCGCTTGGCAAGAATTCTGATGCCAGTGCCCGTTACGAGAAGGGCGTGGATGAATATTCCACCGTTCTTGGTTTAAAGAGAGCCCTGCATCTGATTGAAGAATTAGGTTGTGGTAAGGTTTCTTCCACCCACTGTGATGTGAATGTGGGAAATTCCATTGAGCCACAGGAGATGTCCGTAAGCATTCAGAAGGTTAATTCCGTGCTTGGTATTACGGTTCCAACGGAAGATATTCTTCGAATCATGACCAATCTTAATTTTGCTCCTAAGGTGGATGGGGACAAGCTTACCATTCAGGTTCCTGCCTATCGTGAAGATATGCTTCCAGAGGGAGAGAATGATGTGGAGCGTTATCCGGATGTAGCAGAGGAAGTGATCCGTCTCTATGGATATGATCATGTGGAAAGCCACTTCCTTCCAGAAGCACAGGTAACCATCGGTGGTTTAAATGCTGTACAAAAGGGTGAGATGGCCTTAAAGAATACCTTATGCAGTATGGGTATTTACGAGTGCATGCACTATTCCTTCTACTCCCCAGCGGATTTAGATCTGTTAAAGTATGAGGAAGATGCACCGGAGCGTAAAGCAATCTCCATCTTAAATCCAATTAATGTGGATCTTTCCATTATGAGAACCACCCTTGCTCCTTCCATGGTGAATGCCATTGCAAGAAATGAAAAGGCTGGTACTTTAGAGGGACGTTTATTCGAAGTTGCTAAGATCTTCCTTCCAAAGTCCCTTCCATTAACGGAATATCCAGAGGAGAAGCAGACTTTATGCGTAGGTATCTTTGGTAATGAGGAGACGTTCTATACCATGAAGGGCATTGCCAATACCATCGCAGATAGCTTACAGGTAAGTTTTGAATATGAAGCAACCACCAAGACCTTTACCCATCCATATCAGACCGTGAAAGTGATCTGCCAGGGCGAAGAAATTGGATACTTTGGTAAATTAGCATATGATATTCAGAACGAATTAAATATGCGTACAAGCGCATTGGTAATGGAACTGGATTTGGAGAAGTTATCCCAGTGGTATCATGTGAAGCGTGAGTTTACTCCACTGTCCAAGTTCCCAGAAGAAAAGCGTGATCTTGCAGTATTAATGGACAAGGACATCACTTTTGGTCAGGTGGAAGAAGCAGTTTGTTCCGCTTGCAAGTACGTAAAGGAAGTGAAGTTATTCGATGTCTATGAAGGCGGCCAGATTCCAGAAGGCAAGAAGAGTATGGCTTACACCGTGACCTTTGCTCCAAAGGAAGAGGCATTGGATGCGGAGCGAGTTTCAAAGTTCGTGGATAAGATTGTTGGAAAGCTTTCTGAAACCTTAAAGATTGAGCTTCGTGGCTAATCCATAACAACGAAAATTTCGATCCTGTAAGGATTGAGAAAGACTTATAAAGCACCGAGGGCGGTTTTTAGATCTGCTCCGGTGCTTTTGTTCTTTTCCCGGAGCGGTACAGCTTTTGGTTGAAAGTATGTCTGGATAAGTCTATAATATATAAGTATTTTTGTGTCTTTTTTTGAGGGAGCATGCATGGCAACAAGACTTGGTACAAATGCATATCATGGGCGAAAAAATTTTTTTAGAAGTCCCATATGGGCCATGGCGGCTGTTTTCCTATGGATGGGGATGGCTTTTTTTACCCTTCACTGTGATGTGGAAGCCATGGATCTTAGCAAGTATCTGGTGCGGATCGGGCTTGTTAGTAAATACTCCGGGCATACCTATGAAACCATGAAAAATCACGACCTTGTGGTGGGATATTGGGTGAATGGAACCTTCACTCCTGTAGCTAATTTGTACAGTGAATTAGGATTTAAAGTGGCCATTGACGATGTGGTTCCCTATGTTTCCAACCAGTCCTATGCAAGCTTGGAAGCGGCACAGAATGCCAAGAAGGAATTGATTGCCAAAACTGGTTATTCCAATCTCTATGCAGGCATGCGGGGATACGGGGATTACCATGTATATATTAGTGGATCGGAATTATCCACGGAGGCTTCGGAAGCTTCGGCCATTGAAGCACAGACCGGGATGGGTTTTCAGGTGAGTACAGCACAGAGCCGCTATACCACAAGACTTTATTATACGGAAGAATTGATCATCGAAGTGGGAAATGATGGACAGTATCCCAATTTCTATGCGGCTTCGTGTGACGCCGCAGGAGTTTCGGTCATTGACTTAGGAGAGCGAAAGTATCGGGGATTTATGGAGATTGGTCGCTATGGCGGTTCTTCCTATGTGACTTGTGTGAATGTCCTTCCCATGGAAGAATATTTGTACGGTGTGGTTCCTTGCGAGATGTCATCCTCCTGGGAAGCAGAAGCCTTAAAGGCGCAGGCTGTGGTGGCAAGAAGTTATGCCTATGCTTCCAATGATTATACGGGAAGTTTTGGACTTCATAAGGGGTATGCGTTAGTGGATACCACCTCCAGTCAGGTGTATCGGGGGTATGGTGCGGAAAACACCTCCACCAATGCAGCGGTGGATGCCACGGCAGGAGTGATGGTATGGTATCGTACCAGCGTGGTAAAAGCTTATTTTTATTCCACCAGTGGTGGACATACGGAAGCGGCGGAAAATGTCTGGGATGTGGCCCTGACTTATTATCGTGCCATGCCGGATGAAACCGAGGATTATGCAGAAAAAAAGCCTTGGATCAAGTCCTATACGGCACAAGAACTTGCAAGGATTATGGCGGATCAGGGCGTGAACGTAGGAAGTGTAACCGATGTGTCTGTTCCGATTCGTACGGATGCAGGACGCATCTATCAATTAAGGATTCGTGGCAGCGTCGGAGAGGGTTCCCTATATAAGGAAAAGGTGCGAACCGCTCTTGGACTTCCCGATAGTAAAGCCAAGGTGATTGCCTATGGGGATGTTCCGGATGAAGTAATGATTCAGGGAAGTAGCGAAGCTATCAAGGGTAGGATTTCTTCCTCCTATGTGATTTCTGGAGAGGGAGAGGTCAGTGCTTTCAGCAGTGAGTTAGAGCAGTATGTGGTGATTAGTAAGGATAATCTTACCAATTTCCCTAAAAATGCTCCATCCACGGAAGGCACCTATTATTTTGCCGGTATGGGTTATGGTCATGGCGTGGGATTAAGTCAGTCCGGTGCCAGAGCCCTTGCACGGGATGGATATGATTATAAAAGCATTTTACTGCACTATTATAGTCAGGTAAGTGTGTATTAGGAGTTTCAAATGAAAAAAAGTGATTTTTATTATGACCTTCCGGAGGAACTGATTGCTCAGGATCCTTTAGAGGATCGTAGTTCGTCCAGATTATTGGTGTTAAACAAAGAAACAGGAGCAATTTCTCATAAGCATTTTACCCAGATTAAGGATTATTTAAAACCTGGGGATTGCTTAGTCATTAATGATACCAAGGTAATTCCTGCAAGACTTCTTGGCTGTAAGGAAGATACGGGTGCTGTGGTGGAAGTGCTTTTATTAAAGCGAAGAAGTGACAGTACCTGGGAAACCTTAGTAAAGCCCGGAAAGAAGATGAAAGTGGGTGCGAGAGTCTCCTTTGGCGATGGCAAATTAGTGGGAGAAGTCGTGGATATTGTGGAAGAAGGAAATCGTCTGGTGCGTTTTGAGTATCAGGGGATTTTTGAGGAAATTTTAGATGAACTGGGTCAGATGCCACTGCCCCCATATATCACCCATAAATTACAGGATAAAACCCGGTATCAGACCGTCTATGCGAAGCATGAAGGTTCGGCAGCAGCGCCAACGGCGGGACTGCATTTTACCAAGGAATTATTAGCAGAGATTGAGGCTATGGGTGTGGTGATCGCGCCAGTGACCTTGCATGTGGGACTTGGTACCTTCCGTCCGGTAAAAGAAGAGGATATTTTAGATCATCATATGCATTCGGAATTTTATCAAATCCCTGAGGAGTCGGCTAAGAAGATTAATCATGCCAAGGCTACGGGACATCGGGTCATCTGTGTGGGGACCACCAGTTGCCGTACCATTGAGTCCGCAGCCCTTGCGGATGGCACGGTTCCGGCAAGTAGTGGTTGGACGGAAATCTTTATCTATCCGGGATATCAGTTTAAAGCCCTGGATTGTCTGATTACCAATTTCCATCTGCCGGAGTCAACATTAATTATGTTAGTATCCGCTCTTGCAGGCAGGGAGCATGTGCTCAAAGCATATGAGGAAGCAGTGAAAGAACGGTATCGTTTCTTCTCCTTTGGAGATGCAATGTTTATTACCAATGAGGAGTCGTGCGAATAAGGGGAAATACCTCTTGGAGGAGTTTATATTATGTGTGGAATTTGTGGTTTTACAGGAAATTGTGAGAATCGAACCGAAGTCTTAGAGGAGATGATGCAGACCATCATCCATCGTGGACCGGATAGTGGTGGTTCCCATGTGGATGAGGATGTGGCACTGGGATTTCGTCGTCTGAGTATCATGGACTTAAATTATGGGGATCAGCCAATGTATAATGAGGATCGCTCCATTGTGATTACCTTTAATGGAGAAATCTATAATTATGCAGAACTTCGTAAGGACTTAGAGGCCAAGGGGCATATCTTTGCCAATCATGCGGATACGGAGTGCCTGATTCATGGCTATGAAGAATATGGTACGGATTTACTTCCAAAGCTTCGAGGAATGTTCGGATTTGTAATCTGGGATAGTAAGAAGAAGCTGTTATTTGGTGCCAGGGATTATTTTGGTATTAAACCCATGTACTATTCTGTGATCAATGGGAATTTGGTATATGGTTCCGAGATTAAGAGCATCTTGAAGCATCCGGACTATCAGAAGGAATTAAATGAGGAAGCGCTTGAAAACTACCTTACCTTCCAGTATTCCGTCCTTCCGGAGACCTTCTTTAAGGGCGTCTATCGTCTGATGCCAGCCCATTATTTTACGTTTCAGAATGGAAATTTAGAGATTAAGCGCTACTGGGAGCCTACCTTTGAACCGGATGAGAATACCACCATGGAAGAGTGGGAAGAGCGAATCGATCAGGTGGTTCAGGAGTCCGTAAAGACCCATATGATCAGTGATGTGGAGGTTGGATCCTTCTTATCCTCCGGTGTGGACTCAAGCTATGTAGCTGCCTCCTTCCATGGGGATAAGACCTTCACCGTTGGTTTTGATTATGAGAAATATAATGAAATCGATTATGCCAAGGCTCTGTCCGAAAAGATTCAGATTGATAATTATAGCAAATTAATTACTACGAAGGAATATTGGGATCATCTTGGAAAGATTCAGTATCATATGGATGAACCCCTTGCGGATCCTTCCGCTATTGCCCTTTACTTTGTCAGCCGTGAAGCCGCAAAACATGTGAAGGTGGCACTTTCCGGCGAAGGCGCAGATGAGTTCTTTGGTGGATATAATATCTATCATGAACCATTTTCCCTGGCTCCTATGACCAAAATTCCTAAGGGTCTTCGTGTGGCTGTTGCAAAACTCATGGAAGCTTGTCCATTGCATTTTAAGGGAAAGAATTATCTCATCCGTGCCAGTAAGGATGTGGAAGAGAGATTTATCGGCAATGCCTTCATGTTTAATATGAAGGAGCGGGAGAAGATTTTAAAGCATCCTACGGGAAAATATCCATTCATGGAGCTTACCAAACCTTATTATGATAAGGTAAAGGATCAGGATGATGTAACCAAGATGCAGTATATTGACATTAATTTCTGGTTGATTGGGGACATTTTATTAAAGGCGGATAAGATGAGTATGGCCAATTCCTTAGAAGTTCGTCCTCCATTCTTGGATAAGGAAGTCTTCGAGGTGGCTCGTCACATCCCAACCAAATTTAAGGTCAATGACCAGAATACCAAGGTGGCCTTCCGTAATGCGGCCCATCGCTATCTTCCGGATATGGTGGCAGAAAAGAAGAAGCTTGGCTTCCCAGTGCCTACAAGAGTTTGGCTGCGGGAAGAGAAGTATTACAATATTGTGAAAGCGGCCTTTGAATCCGAGGCGGCTAAGACCTACTTTAATACGGAGGAAATTATCGGTTTTCTGGATCGGCATAAGGCCGGGGTGGAGGATAATTCCCGTAAGGTCTGGACCATCTATATGTTCCTTGTATGGTATGACCAGTACTTTGGTGCCAATGCGCATTAAGGACGAAGGATGGAAGAATCGTTCATATGTTAGATGATCTTTGCTATGGAACGAAGAACTTGAGTGAGAGTATGAGAATGAAAAATTTAAGAATAACGAAGTATACCATCATCCGATTTTTTGTGATGGTTCTTGGAATTGCTTTACTGGCTTTGGGAATCGCATTACTGCGTATTTCTGATGCGGGTACGGATCCATATTCCTGCATGAATATTGGTCTGGGAGAGAATGTGTTTCATATTGGCTATGGAACCATGCAAATGATTGTCAATATCCTAATGTATATTCCTGTATTAATCCTTGCTCCGAAGGCTTTTGGAATTGGAGCATTGGTGAATATGTTCTGTGTTGGATATGGAGTGGATGCATTTACCGCACTATTTCGAGGAATGGGCTTAACCATGGAGTCCATTGCAGATCGGATGGAGATGCGTATTTTGATTTTCTTTCTTGCAATCCTTGTTTATTGTGTGGGAGTGGCCCTGTATATTGAATGTGAACTGGGTACGAGTGCCTATGACATGATTGGTGTGATCGCAGAAGAAAAAAGCAAGGGAAAGTTAAAATTTCAATGGGTACGAATTTTTACGGATTTTTGCTGTATTGGAATTGGCCTTCTTACCGGGGGTGCCTTTGGCATTGGTACCTTCTTAGTGGGTTTTGGCACGGGTCCCATTGTATCCTTCTTTAGAAATCTTTCCAAGAAGAGTCTTCCTGTGATTTATATGGACCGGGAGATGAAAGAAGAAGTGCTAGCAGAAGCAGAGTAATATTTACAATTTCTTTATTATGTTATAAAATAGACGATATATTGGGAAAATTTGTTTGGAGGAAAGTTTATGACAAAGATTCAGATGACTACACCACTCGTTGAGATGGATGGAGATGAAATGACCAGAGTTCTCTGGAAGATGATTAAGGATGAGTTACTCTTACCTTTCGTGGATTTAAAGACGGATTATTATGATCTTGGATTAGAGCATCGTAATGAGACCAATGACCAGGTAACAGTGGATAGTGCTGAAGCAACGAAGAAGTATGGTGTAGCTGTCAAGTGTGCAACCATTACTCCAAATCAGGCTCGTATGAGTGAATATAATTTAAAGGAAATGTATAAGAGCCCTAACGGAACCATTCGTGCCATCTTAGATGGTACCGTATTCCGTGCTCCAATTATTGTCAAGGGCATTGAACCATATGTGAAGAACTGGAAGAAGCCGATCACCATTGCACGTCATGCCTATGGTGATGTATATAAGGGATCCGAGATGAAGATTCCTGGAGCTGGTAAGGTGGAATTAGTATATACTGCAGAAGATGGAAGCGAGACCAGAGAATTAGTACATAATTTCAAGTCCGCAGGTATCGTACAGGGTATGCATAACTTAAATAATTCCATTGAAAGTTTTGCAAGAAGCTGCTTTGAATTTGCATTAAGCACCAAGCAGGATCTGTGGTTTGCTAGTAAGGATACTATTTCTAAGAAGTATGATCATACCTTTAAGGATATCTTCCAGGACATCTATGATCAGGAATATCAGAAGAAGTTCGAAGAAGCAGGAATTACCTACTTCTACACCTTAATTGATGATGCGGTAGCACGTGTTATCCGTTCTGAAGGTGGATATATCTGGGCTTGTAAGAACTATGATGGAGATGTTATGTCCGATATGGTGGCAACTGCATTTGGTTCTTTATCCATGATGACTTCTGTACTTGCATCCCCTCACGGATATTTTGAGTATGAAGCAGCACATGGAACGGTACAGAGACATTATTATAAGTATTTAAAGGGAGAGAAGACCTCCACCAATCCAATTGCAACCATCTTTGCATGGAGTGGTGCACTTCGTAAGCGTGGTGAGTTAGATCAGCTTCCTGAATTAGTAACATTTGCCGATAAGCTTGAGAAGGCTTGTATCGATACCGTGGAAGGCGGAGAGATGACTGGTGATCTTGCATTAATTACCACCCTTCCGAATCCTAAGAAACTTGATAGCGAAGAGTTCATTAAGGCAATTCGTCGTCACTTGGAAGCAGCTTTATAATCCTTGGGTAAGAAGGAATGAAGTGTGCATAGGCAATAGGAGTAAATACTATGGGTGAGTCTGGGATTCGTTTCATAGCCAGTGACGTGGATGGTACGATTCTTCCACGTGGTGAGAAACACATTGATCCAAAACTTTTTGAAGTGATTAAAGCAGTAACGGATCAGGGCGTACAATTTGTCATTGCCAGTGGTCGTCCTTATTGTGAGTTAAAGCATCTATTCGAGCCTGTGATGGATCGAATCTCCCTAGTGTGTAGTGATGGTGCCTTAACGGTATATCATGGAAAGAATGTATTGATGCGTTCCATGGATCATGATGTCGCAGAGGAATTATTAGCGGATGTGGAAGCTAAACCGGATTGCGAGTTCTTAGTCTATGGAGAATTTATTGCATATATGAGACCGAAGGAAGAATCCTATGATATGAAGGTCCGGGAGACCTGCTTTAATCATGTCAATGTGATTAATACCTTTAATCATATCGGAGAGTCCGATATCTTAAAGATCGGTATCTATAATAAAAAGGGCATTCATACGGTGGAAGATTATTTCTTAGAAAAATGGGGTGACAAGTTCGAAGTCATCTATTCTGCCAATGAATGGCTGGAATTTGCGGCCAAAGGTGTCAACAAGAGCCTTGGGTTAACTGCTTTGATGGAACAATTTCAGATCAAACGGGAGGAAAGTATTGCTTTTGGCGATAGTTTCAATGATATTGGAATGTTTCAGACCGTGGGCCGTGGGTATGCTATGAAGACGGCTAAGCAGGAGTTAAAAGACATTGCTTATGGAATCTCTGACAATGTGGCAGAGACTGTAAGGGACCTCTTACTAAAATAGGAGCGACTTTTGGAGGGAAAAGTAGTTTTCTAAAAAGAGGTTATAGAAGTGCGTGTAGAGTTATTTGGTTCTAAAGGAAATGGGGAAAATTAATATGGTAGAGACAATTACGAATCTGGATTTATCTGGAATGTCGGTGGATGGGATGAGTCTGTCCCAGTTAGTGCTATGGTTTTTCATCTATAGTTTTTTAGGTTGGGCCATGGAATGTTGTGTGATTCGAAAAGAACGGGGGTATTGGGAGAATCGTGGATTTGTAAAACTCCCATTCTGCGTGATTTATGGCGCAGGAACCTATCTTGCCATTCACCTCTTTCATCCAATCCGTGAGAATATGATTTATGTCTATATTGCGGGTTGTATCGGTGCCACCTTATTCGAGTATTTAACCGCTCGTTTGATGATGAAGCTTTTTGGTGAAATCTGGTGGGATTATACCAATCATCGATTTAATTATAAGGGAATCCTTTGTTTGGAAAGTACTCTTGCCTGGGGATTTTTAGCCGTATTTATTTTCGGTTTCTTAAATAACCACGTGGAGACGCTTGTGACAAGCATGAATCAGACGGTGGTTATGGGAATGGCTTTGGTATTATCCGCAAGTTATTTCTTAGATTTTGTATATCATTTCCACTTATCCTTAAAGAATAAGGATTCGGAGGAAGAGGATGAGGATGCACCTCGTTCGACACGATTAAAATTCTAATATTGGGGGAGGGTAGAGGATGATCTACCCTCCTTTTATCTTTTATGGAGATCTATGAAACCAATTAATCGAGCAAATGTGAAACAATTCCTACTCTTTGAAGTAGGCTATATGATTAGTATGATGGCGGTTCTTGTACTAGTAGAAAGTATGCTATGGAGAATCCTGCTACATCTTGGAAAAATCCGTTATTTAACCAATTATGATATCTATCGCTTTTTTATGAAGCCTACCACCATTGTGGGATTTAGCATTATGTTAGTATTCTTTATGCTTTTGTTAGAGTTTCAGCATCAGGTGGTGTTAGCTGGGGCGGATCTTTTTCGAAGAAAGACCTATTCCCATGGATATGTTCTAGATAATGCCATGCGGGGATTTTTGCATGCCATACGCCCAAGAAATATGGGGGCTGTGGGAATGACCTTTCTATTGACCCTTACCATGAATCTTCCCCTGGTATTTAATATGATCAACTGGGCCTTTCATGGTAGAAAATTCATCGTCTCCGGGGTGATGAATTCCCATCGGGTGAGGTTTACTCTTGGAATCTTACTTTTTCTTACGGTAACGGTTGCCATGATTGGCGTCTTTAGCGTGAATATGATGTATGATCGAAGAATCCCATTCACCACGGCCTTAAGACGGAGCGCTTCCTATGTGAAGAAACGTTGGAAACTTGTGGCCTTTACGGTGATCATGTATAACTCAGTGATTCTTATCATCTTACTGGGATTAACCGTGGGAATGACGGGGGTGGTGGCTCTTGGAGTAAAGATTCTTGGTTATACAAGAGCGGGTAGTGCCATCTATGTAACCATTGCCAAATATTTCCATCTCATCCTGAATTTTATTCTCTGGATGGTGAGTATTCCCGCCTGTTACCTCTATGTGGAAGGTCGGTTTCGAGTGAATTATGAACGACAGGATCAGGCAAGAATTCGAACCCGAAGACATCCAAAGAAGATTGTAAAATACATTATTATTGTGGCAGTGTTATTGGATACCATCTTTATCACCTTCGAGATGCGAAGCCATGTCTTTACCCTGTCGGATTTTTTGGATTATCCAATGATTACAGCCCATCGGGGAAGTAGTGAGGAATATCCGGAGAATACGATGTTAGCCTTTCATGCAGCGGTGGAGGAGGCGGCCAATTTTATTGAAATTGATGTGCGTCAAACCAAGGACCTGCGCTTTGTGGTATTTCATGATAGTACTCTGGATCGCACCTGTGGTCTTCCTTATCAAGTGAGTGAGATGACCCAACAGGTATTATCCGAAGTGGATGCAGGGATCCGCATGGATGTGCAATTTCAGGATAATACCATTCCAACCCTGGAGGAAGTACTTTCCTGGGCCAAGGACAATTATGTATGGTTAAATATTGAATTAAAACCAACGAAGTCGGATTATCAATATGTCCCATTATTCTATGAAACCTTGAAAGAATATGGAATGCAGCGGCAATGTGTGATTTCCTCTTCCAACTATGAGGTATTGCAGGAACTTCGAAGGATGGATCCGAATTTAACCTTAGGTTACATTCTTTCCATGTCCATAGGAACGTCTTATCTGGATATGGATGTGGACTTCTTTAGTGTGGATTATAAATATGTGACTTCCACCATGATTTATCATATCCACTCTGCCGGAAAAGAAATTCATATTTGGACGGTCAATGATGAGGATCTTGCCTGCAAATATGCCACCATGGGTGTGGATCATATCATCACGGATCGCCCTTTGGAAATTCGTCGGGCAATCTTCTCGGAAGACTATGAAAAAGCGCTTTCTTCGGTGTTAGATTATATATTTGATGATTGATATTGACCAGGAAAAAAGAGTATAATGAATACATCTTTCAACGGTTATGGAGGACTTGATTATGGCAAATAAAAAAATTGTTGTTGCATTAGGTAGAAATGCATTTGGAACCACATTTCCAGAGCAGCAGGCCAATGTGCAGAAGGCTGCAGTAGCTATTGCAGATTTAGTAGAAGCAAAGTATGAGATTGTAATTACCCACAGTAATGGACCACAGGTGGGAATGATTCAGACGGCTATGACGGAATTCTCCCGCTTAGAGCCAGAATATACTGTAGCTCCTATGTCTTTATGTGGTGCGATGAGTCAGGGTTATATTGGATATGACTTACAGAATGCGATCCGTACAGAATTATTAAATCGCGGAATCTATAAGACTGTATCCACCGTGATCACCCAGGTAAGGGTGGATCCTTTTGATACCGCTTTTAGTGAGCCAACCAAGGTGATCGGTCGTGTAATGACCAAGGAAGAAGCGGAAGAAGAAGAGGCTAAGGGCAATTATGTAGTGGAAGAAGCCGGTGGATATCGCCGTGTGATTGCTTCTCCTTTGCCAATTGATATCTATGAAATCGAAGCCATTAAGACACTTTTTGAAGCTGGACAGATTGTTATTGCCGCAGGTGGTGGTGGAATCCCGGTATTACAGCAGGGTACCAAGTTAAAGGGCGCCAGTGCCATTATTGAGAAGGATTATACTGCTGCGAAATTAGCAGAACTTTTGGATGCGGATACACTGTTATTCTTAACCGGATATGATCAGTTAACACTGGGCGCTGGAACCAAGGAAGAGAAGGCTTTTGATACGGTGCATGTGGCTGAATTAAAGAAGTATATTGAAGAGGGACATTTCCCAGCAAGTACTACCTTCCCTAAGGTGGATGCTTCCCTTCGTTTTGTGAAGGCATTCCCGGAGCGTAAGGCAGTTATTACCAACTTAAATAAGGCCAAAGCCGGTCTGGATGGTAAGGCCGGAACCACAATTATTGCATAGTACGGGGAATCACGGACAACTAACGGGGAAATAAAAAGTACAAGAAAGTGGGATTGGGATGTTAACAATTGAACATTTATCGAAGACCTATCACGGCGGTGTCAAAGCTGTGGATGATTTAAGTTTCCAGGTAAATAATGGGGAAATTGTTGGATTTATCGGATTAAATGGAGCTGGTAAAACCACCACCCTCAAGATGATGTCAGGAATTCTTCGTCCGGATGGCGGACATGTGCAGATTAATGACTATTCCATGGAAACTTCTCCCCTAGAGGCGAAGGAGAACATTGGATATATTGCGGATAGTCCGGACATGTTTTTGCGATTACGTGGAATGGAATATTTAAATCTCATTGGAGATATTTATAAAGTTCCTGTGGCAAAGAGAAAGGAAAAGATTGAATCCCTGACTAAGCGCTTTGATCTTTTTGATGCCTTGGAAGAGCCGATGCAGAGCTATTCCCATGGAATGCGCCAGAAGATGATGGTAACGGCAGCCCTGCTTCACGAGCCGGATGTGTGGATCCTAGATGAGCCTTTGACCGGACTTGACCCAAAATCCGCATTTGCATTAAAGCAAATGATGCGGGAGCATGCAGATGCCGGCCATTCCGTATTATTCTCCACCCATGTGTTAGAAGTGGCAGAAAAACTCTGTGACCGGGTGGTGGTGATTCATCATGGCAGGACTCTCTTTATCGGTACTTTGGAGGAGCTTTCCCTGCGCTACCCTAAGATGGATCTAGAGCAGATCTTCCTTACCATGACGAAGGACGAGACCATGGAACCTTCTAGTAAGGAGGCGTAGATGAATCGAGTGCGAACCTTGCATAAGGCGCTTCTTTCCTCCATTGCCATGAGCGCACCCCAGGATCGAAGACGTCGCGTGCTATTAATTATTTTAAGTATGATTATCGTGGGTGGAATTTTTATCCCCGTGATTTTTGGCATGGGTTTTATGGTGAAACTCATGACGGATGCCATGGGAGAGTTGGATTCGGTATCCTCGGGACTGTTAGTAATGTTGCATATTATTACCATCTTTACGGTGGTATTTGGTATCAATATTGTGTTTTCCGAGCTGTATTTTTCCCATGATATTGAATTTCTTCTGCCCCTTCCTTTAAAGGCGGAAGATATTGTTCTTGCCAAGTTTTGGACCATTGTATCCACGGAGAATGTGATGCAGTCCATTCTTGTGATTTCCTGTATCATTGGATATGGAATTTCCACCAAGATGGGTGTGGTAAATTGGCTCTGTTCCCTGATTGGTGTGTTGACCCTTCCGGTGGTGCCATTTGCCTATTGTGCCATCCTGTGCATCCTGATCATGGGGCTGACCCGTCTGGTGCATAGTAAGGACGTGGTGATGCGAATCTCCATGGGACTTGTATTTGTCATGATGATTGTACTGGTATTCTCCATGAATTCCATGCAGAATTTTGATATTGAAGTTTTTGTACGAGAAGTGGCCGCCGGGGAGCAGAAGTTCTTTCGGTGGATGAACTGGATCTTTCCTAATGTGTACTTTTTTGTACGCTTTATGGCAAATGCAGATGTTTTGGCCTTGGTGTACTATGTACTCATTAACGGCATCAGTCTTGGCGTGATGTTACTCTGTGCAAGACTCCTTTATTTTAAGGGAGTTTTGGATGCGGGAAGTCGTGCTCCAAGAAGAGTGATCAAGGATGAGGGAAAGGTACTTGCGAAGGTGAAGGAACTTCCCGTATTTTGGTCCTTATTCTTAAAGGAAGTTCGGATTTTGATGCGAACTCCGGTTTATTTTACCAACTGTGTGATCGTGAATTTCTTCTGGCCTGTATTTGTGGTGGCGATTTATAAATTACAGCGCATGAATCTGGGATTTGAAGGGATCCGGGTGCTCTATGGGAATAATGTATTTACCATGCGGGTCTATGTACTTTTTGGAATATTTATCATCTCCATCATCATCAGTGCCATGAGTAGTATCGCTTCCGGAGCCATATCCAGGGAGGGTCAGTATTTTCAGTTTATGAAATATATTCCCGTATCCTATAAGATTCAGTGGCATGCGAAAGCAATGACGGGAGTATTTTTCTCCACCCTTGGAATGTGGATTTATTTAATCCCAGGATTTTTCCTATTCTCGATTCCACTAGCTCATTGCCTGTGCTATTTAGCAATTAGTCTGGCTTCCATCGTATTTATTTCCTATATGGGAATTTATCTTGATTCGATTCAGCCAAAGCTCGTATGGGATGATGAATTAAGCTCCCTTAGAGAAAATTATAATACCTTCTATGCCATGGGAATTGCGATTTTATTTGCAGCGATTGTCACCGTGGTGGGAGTATTATTCTATCGTTTTAGTGGAAAGAATTTTTATTTAACCGTATTATGCATCCTGTTATTTATCGGACTTGGAATTACTTATATTGCCATTCGTACCATCCGATATGGAATTCTGAATCTTGCAGAACAGGAAGAAACGTAGTATTATAATGACTTAATTGCCCCGGATGAATGTCCGGGGTATATTATTGATGGCCAGGGGCCTTCCTTTCTTTGATAGAATGCTTCCTAAGGGGAGTTTAGAGGAGTAGAGTTATGAAACGAAAGAATTTTATGCAAGGGATGAAGGATGGAATTCCCATCGCCCTTGGATATTTTGCTGTGTCCTTTACTTTTGGTATGATGGCAGTTTCCGGTGGCGTGGGGTTATGGCCCACCGTATTGATTTCCTTAACCAATCTTACCAGTGCAGGACAGTTTGCAGGACTTGATATTATCCTGGCTGGAGGATCTTTATGGGAGATTGCACTGACTCAGCTTGTCATCAATCTTCGTTATAGTCTGATGTCCTTTTCCATGTCCCAGAAGATCGCAGATGGGGGAAGAATCATCCATCGATTTTTCGTAGCATTTGGAATGACGGATGAAATCTATGGAATTAGTGCCAGTAGGGAAGGAAAGGTAAGTCCCTATTATAATTATGGTGCCATTAGTGTGGCGCTTCCCGGTTGGGTTCTTGGAACCTTGATCGGTGGTGTTCTTGGCAATGTCCTTCCGGGGATTGTAACCAGCGCATTAAATGTGGCAATCTATGGAATGTTCCTTGCCATTATCATTCCACCTGCCAAGGAGAAATTCTCCGTACGTATGGTGGTGGTGGCTTCCATGATTCTTGCAGCGATTTTCCATTATGCACCGTATTTATCCCAAGTATCTTCCGGTTTTGTAATTATTATCGTGGCCTTAGTGGTAAGTGGACTTGCTGCCCTTATTTGGCCGGTGGAAGAAGGAGAGGAGCGTAAGGATGCAGATTAATATTTATCTTTATATCTTGGTGATGGCGGGAGTGACCTATCTGATTCGTATGCTTCCCTTAGTAGCCATTCGTAAGGAAATTACCAATCGTTTTGTAAAGTCTTTTTTATATTATGTACCCTATGCCTGTCTTTCCGCGATGACATTTCCAGCCATGATGCTTGCTCCGGACTCGAAGATTGCCGGTGTGGTAGCGTTATTTGTGGGATTTTTGGCAGCCTTTAAGGGAAAGAGTCTGATTACCGTGGCTCTGTGTAGCTGTGCTACAGTATTTGTCGTGGAGCGACTTTTAGCTCTACTATAAGGAATCCGTGGGAAATTCGAAAGAATCCCACGGATTTTTTTGTGCCTTGTTATAGTAAAAATCTATAGCAAGGCATAAATTTTGTGTATTGGACGGAACAAAAGTCCTTGGGCTATACTGACTCATGTCAAAGAAAGGAAAGAACATGGCAGTAATTAAAGTACAACAAGTGAATAAGACCTATGAGCAAAAAGGGGAAGTGGTTCAAGCATTAACGGATATTAACCTGACGATTGAGAAGGGAGATATCTATGGAATCATTGGCCTTTCCGGCGCAGGAAAAAGTACCTTGGTAAGATGTCTGAATTACTTGGAGAAACCAACCACGGGTCAGGTGTTGGTGGACGGAGTGGATTTAGGAAGTCTATCCAAGAAAGAACTTCGACAAAAGCGAAAGGAAATCGCCATGATCTTCCAGCATTTCCATCTGTTAATGCAGAAGAATGTGTTGGAAAATGTATGCTTTCCACTGTACTTATCCGGAATGAAGAAGGAAAAGGCCAGGGAGAGAGCCAGGGAGCTTCTTGACATGGTGGGGCTTTTATCCAAAGCAACTTCCTATCCTGCGCAGTTATCCGGAGGACAAAAACAGCGGGTGGCCATTGCAAGAGCGCTTGCTTGTAATCCTAAGATTTTACTTTGCGATGAAGCAACCAGTGCACTCGATCCCCAGACCACAGCTTCGATTCTGGAATTATTACAAGGAATCCATGACCGTTTAGGACTTACGGTGGTAGTGATCACACACCAGATGTCCGTGGTGGAAACCATCTGTAATAAAGTGGCCATTGTTTCTGAGGGGCGCATTGTGGAGGATGGAATGGTGGATGCCATCTTTTCCCATCCAAAATCCAAGGAGGCCAGGGAGTTATTACAAGAAACCCACACCAAAGGAATTTCACCAAAGGAGGAATGTAGCATTGGAGCATAAATTGTTATTGGAACTCTTATTGGAAGGTGTGCGGGATACTCTGTGGATGACCCTTGGGTCCACTGCCATTGGATATCTTTTCGGACTTCCCCTTGGAATTGTACTTACAGTAACGGATCAGAATGGAATCCGTCCCAATATGGTTCTTTATAAAATCTTAGACGGAATCATTAATTTGGTACGAAGCATTCCATTTATCATATTACTGGTGCTACTCATTCCCTTTACCCGTCTTTTGGTGGGAAAAAGTTATGGAACAGTAGCAACCATCGTTCCCTTAGTGGTGTGTTCAGCACCATATATTGCGAGAATGGTGGAATCCTCCTTAAAGGAAGTGGATCCCGGTGTGATCGAAGCAGCTAAATCCATGGGGGCTTCGGACTGGGATATCATCTTCCGGGTGTTATTAGTAGAAGCGAGAACCTCCTTAATTGTAGGAGCAACCATTACCGCAGGAACCATTCTTGGATACACTGCCATGGCCGGTTGTGTGGGCGGTGGCGGCCTTGGTTCTACGGCGATACAGTATGGTTACTATCGCTGGAACACCCCGATTATGATAGCCACGGTGGCATTAATTGTTGTGATTTTCCAATTGCTTCAGGCCATTGGAATGAAGATTGCGAAGGTGACGGATCATCGCGCTTAAGGCGATTTTCCTTCGTCCAAATGTATTACAAAAAGAAAGATATGAGGTAGAGAATATGAAAAAAAGAGTATGGAGTAGTGTGGTAGCAATGGGAGTAGCAGTGGCATCCCTGGTGGGATGTGGATCTGTAAGTAATGCAGCTACCAATGAAGGAAGTGCAGTAGCAAGTAATGAAAATCGTCAGGTGATTACCGTGGCAGCCAGTGCAACGCCACATGCCGAGATTTTAGAAGCTGTAAAGCCAATTCTTGCAGAAGAAGGATATGATCTTCAGATCACTGTTTTTGATGATTATGTACAGCCAAATCAGGTGGTGGAATCCGGGGAATTTGATGCCAATTATTTTCAGCATATTCCTTATCTTAACAGCTTTAACGAGGAGCAGGGAACCCATCTTGTGAATGCAGGTGGAATTCACTATGAACCATTTGCCATCTATGGTGGTACCAAGAAGGATTTAGCACAGGTGGAAAAGGGGGACAGTGTTGCGGTGCCAAATGATACCACCAATGAAGCACGTGCGCTGTTATTATTACAGGATAATGGATTGTTAAAATTAAAGGAGGGAGCAGATCTTACTGCAACCAAGTTTGATATCGTAGAAAATCCTTATGAATTAGAGATTGTAGAATTAGAAGCTGCACAGATCCCATATCATTTAGAAGAAGTATCCTATGCCGTGATTAATGGAAATTATGCCTTAAGTGCAGGTCTTTCCGTAGCTAAGGACGGCTTAGCGGCAGAAAAAGAGGACTCCATCGCTGCCTCCACTTACGTGAATGTGATCGCTGTGAAGGAAGGGGCAGAATCCTCTGAAAAGATCCAGGCATTAGTGCATGCTTTAAAGAGTGAAGAAGTAATCACCTATATCCGGGAAACCTACGATGGAGCAGTGATTCCTTATACGGTGCAGTAGTAAGCGTTGCATTAGTTCATCACTTCCACGGATTTAATTCCTGGGAGCTGTCCAATCTCATCAATATAGGTTGGATGATAGGAATTCTTTAATTTTAATGTGGCTTGTACGATGGTGTATTCATTTTCCTTTTTCGGATTGGAAATATCCAGATAATCAATCACGGTACCGTCCTGACTCATCTTATCGATGAAGGCGGATACTCCGGTATTGCCATCCACTTCCAGATAGAGCGCCAGATACTTACTATGTCTTCCGGCAATTCGTTCGATGGCTGGGAGAATACGCAGGGAAATAAGGACGAGAATCGCAATAATGATACCACCATCGATGAAGCCAATGCCGATGGCAAGTCCTATACAGGCACAGGCCCAGAGACTTGCGGCAGTGGTCAGACCTCGTACCTGGTGACCGGTTACAATGATGGTTCCAACTCCAAGGAAACCCACCCCACTAATGACCTGGGAGGCCATTCGTGCAATATCCGCCTGTCCCGGAAAATATACGGACATATATTGTGCCGTGAGCATGACTAAGGTGGATCCAAGACAGACAATGGTATTGGTTTTCGCACCGGCACCACGTTTTTTAACACCACGATCCAGTCCAATAATGCATCCGAGAAGGAAGGAAATGAAAATGCGCAGGATGATATTGGTTGGAGTCCATTCATAACAGGATAGAAACATAGGCATTCCTCCTTTGGGTGCTTTATTTATTGTATTTATTTTAGTACAATGATGATTTTTTTACAAGAGTAGGTTAATATATAAAAAGTGTTTCCGATACAACATAGGGGCGAAATGGATTTTGCCTACCAATTCAAGGAGGATTATAACAATGAGTATGATCTCATCAATTTCAGAACGGGGTTCCGTTTCTTTATTGGAAAAAGCGGAAAGCTGGATGATGAAGCATCAGGATCAGAAGGTAACGGACCGAATCCATGTTGCGGATTCCTTTCAGGAAAGAATGCAACAGGATGAACAGATGCGTAATGAATATGAAAATCTGTTAGCAAGTGCTGCCATGGATGTTTCCCATCTTGGAAAGCAGTTGCAGACTCTTCCGGTGAAGGTGAATGATTACGGACTTCAAATCGATGAGGAAGGAACACCTTCATTTTTTGCCGTACTTCAGAAGGCAGGAGAGGGCCAGCGCAATCGTATTGAACGCATGATCGCGAAGGCTGTACAGAAGGAAGTACTGACCGAAAAATCCAACCAAAAGGCGGAGTTAGAGGCATTATATGAGGCCAGACGGGAGACCAATCGTCTTGAAACTCCGGGGTTTATTAGCCTTTCTGCAAGAAGCAGCGAAGAGTTATTTAAGAAGGTTCAGGATTACTCCATCGAAGAATTAAGTAACCATATTCTTTCTCCAAGAGAACGGGCTCTTGGACAGAATCTGGATTTTTCCATCTAGTAGATTTTTTTTTAGAACCGATCAAAGTGTGGGTGCGCACTTGATGAATGCGATAGAAAAGCCGAGGAAATCCTATTCCTCGGCTTTTTAGATTCGCTATCATCAATTCTTACAGTAAATCCCTATAATTGGTACTTCCGTTCTCCAAAAATTCCGGTTCCTACACGAACCATGGTGGCTCCTTCTTCAATGGCTACCACATAATCCCCCGTCATTCCCATGGATAATTCCTGGAAAATGGCGGCTTTTTCTGTCTGATTGGACTTTACTAACGTGACTCTGCACTCATCACGCAGTTCTCGTAATTCCCTAAAATACAAGCGATTATCGTTGGCTTCCATGGTATATGGAGCGGAAGTCATGAGTCCTCGGATATTCACATGGGGATGTTGAAAGACCAAATCAAATATGGAAGAACGAATTTCTTCCACGCTAAAACCCCATTTGCTTTCTTCCTGGGCCACATTCACCTCTAATAAAACATCGGTGATGATGGCCTTCTTTTTCGAATCCCGCTCAATGGCCTGCAGTAAGTGCAGGGAGTCCACGGAATGGATGAGGGCGGTATTTCCCACCACAAAACGCACTTTGTTGGTCTGCAAATGTCCAATCATGTGCCACTTCGCATCCGGTAGAATCTTTTGCGCAGCACTTTCTGTCTGCTTATTCATCATTTCCTGAACGTAATTCTCACCAAAATGGCGCTCTCCCAGTGCATAGCACTGGTTCATAGCTTCTAAGGGCTTGGTTTTACTAACAGCAATTAAGGTTACCTCGGAAGGATTTCTTCCACTTAATTTACAAGCTGCTTCTATATTGGAATGAACTATTTTTAAATTATCGGCTAATAACATCTTTTATCTCCTTACAGAGGACCTATCGTCCCTAAGAATCTATTATAATTGGTTTGAGTTGAGAAAAAAAGGGTTGTGCAAAATTTTTTGTTCCATCTAGTTGACAATGGGAAAGAATATCATATATTGTAGCAAAGAATAGCGAGGTTTTTTACATGAATAAGAAAGAAATCTTAAAGTCCTTAGTGATGCTTTCCATCCCTACCATGATTGAACAGATCCTAAGTACTTTATTACAATATGTGGATACGGCCATGGTGGGGCATCTTGGACAACAGGCCACGGCTTCCGTAAGTACCACCACCACCATTACCTGGTTAGTGAATAGTATTCCCCATGCTTTAGGAATTGCATTTCTTGCCATGATTTCCAAAGAATGCGGGGCGGGGCATAAGGATCGCACCAGACGCTTAGCAGGTCAGGCCATGACCATCAGCCTTGTGGTGGGTAGCGTATTAACGGTGGTATGTGTTCTTTTAAGCAGTCAAATTCCTCAATGGATGCACGCGGAAGAAGCGATCTGGGAGACTGCGGGAACTTATTTTGCCATTATTAGTCTTGCCATGGTTTTTCGGAGTATGAATACGATCTTTGCTGCGGCTCTTCGTGCGGTGAAGAATACGAAAACTCCCATGTTTATTAATCTGGGGGCCAATGGATTAAATATTCTCCTCAATTATCTTTTCATCTATCGGATGAATTTTGGTGTCATCGGCGCAGCGATCGGTTCCGCCATTAGTTATAGTATCTTTGGCGGATGGATGGTTTTGGCGGCAAGAAAGCATGAATTCCTTACCTTTGGGCGGGAGGATTTAAGACTGGAAAAGCGCAGTATGGAAAAAGTTCTTCATATTGGAATTCCGGCTCTTTCCACCTCCACCGCTTCCTGTCTTGGATATGTATTTTTTGCATCCATGGTGTCCGGTATGGGAACCACCATCTTTGCAGCTCATTCCATTGCCGTGACAGCGGAACAGTTATTCTATGTTCCGGGACATGGGCTTCGTCAGGCAACGTCCTCCTTAGTTGGCAATTCTATCGGAGAAAAAAATCCTAAGAAGCAGCATCTAGTGGAGCATCTCAGTATTCTTATTACCATAGGAATTATGTTCCTTACGGGACTTTGCCTCTTTTTGGTAGCATTGCCATTAATGAAGGTATTTACGAATCAAGAGGATGTGGCAGTGATTGGTGCAGCCATGCTTCGATTAGTGGCTTTTACGGAACCATTCTTTGGTTTAATGATTGTCATGGAAGGAATCGCCTATGGAACGGGACGAACCATGGAGGTATTTTTGATTGAAACCTGCAGTATGTGGGGAATCCGAATTGTCTTTACCTATTTGGTTACCAATGTATGGATGCTTGGATTAACACAAGTGTGGTATTGCATGATTGCGGATAATATTGTGAAAGCCCTGGGTCTTTCTTTTTGCTATCTTTACCATTATCGGAAGGAAAAGAAGGGGGAAGTGTTTGGGGTGTAATCTTGAAAAATTCTGCTATATGTGATATTCTAGCGTGAATGGGCGTGCTATACGTCTACCGGGGAACTAAGAATCAGTACAATAACTGATAGAATAGTGAGGTTAGGAAGATGGAAATCATTGAGATTACAAAAGATACCATTATTGCAGATCTCCTTCGTTTTGATATGGAGATTGCCTATGTATTAATGGATGCAGGAATGCATTGTGTAAGCTGTCCCGCATCGCTTTCAGAAACCATTGAAGAAGCTTGTTGGGTGCATGGAATTGATCCGGAAGGCATTGTAGCAATGGTGAAGGAATTCGTAGAAGATAAGAAGGCGGATGGCGGCTATGATCAGGTAGAGGAGTCCACGGATGAGACGGAATCGGATACATCGGTGAACGGATTAGCAGATCAGCTAAATTCTACCTATGGTACATTTTATTAAAGCCTAACATCCAGGAAGGATGGAAGGGATATGATGACTCAGTCGTGATTGAGTCATAAAAAGAGTTGATGGTGCGCTTTGGTGCGTACGTAGAGTTGATTATCGGGGTATGACTATGACGTAGCATGGATTCCATGTTATAGATAAAGAAAAGAGGAAAAATTATATGATGAAGATGAAGAAATTGCTTGCTCTTAGCCTTTCCATGGGACTTATGGTTGCTTCGTTCGCAGGTTGTGGCAAGAGTGCACAGGATGCTCCGAAGGAAAAACTTACCGCCAAGGTCATTGAGGTAAATTTAACGGAAGAGGAATATGCGTTTGGTGTGGATAAGGCACAGCCAGAACTCCTTGCTTCCACCAATGAATTTATTAAGCAGATCATGTCCGACGGAACTTATGATGAAATCTGTAATAAGTATTTTGGCGATGGTACTCCTACTCCAGTGGAGTCCGCTACCTTTGATGCTTCTAAGGATCAGTTAGTGATTGCCACCAATGCTGCTTTTGCTCCATTTGAGTATATGCAGGGTAGTAGCTATGTGGGTATTGATATGGAGATTGCCAAGCTCCTTGCAGATCACCTTGGTATGGAATTAGTTATTGAGAATATGGATTTTGACGCAGTATGTCTTTCCGTAGGTCAGCACAAGGCTGATATTGCAATGTCCGGACTTACCGTCAAGGAAGATCGTAAGGAATATGTGGATTTTACGGATACCTACTATGTAGCCAGCCAGAAATTAATTGTACTTAGCACGGATACCGAATTTGATGCATGTCAGGATGCAGCTTCCGTAGAAGCAATCTTAAATAGTAAGGATAAGTTATCCAAGATTGGTGTTCAGACAGGTACCACCGGTCAGTTCTATTGTGAAGGCGATGCGGATTGGGGCTTTACCGGCCTTCCATTAACTACCGTTGGTTATAAGAATGGTTCTTTAGCGGTTCAGGATCTGTTAAATGGTAATATTAATTACGTCATTATTGATGCTGCACCAGCGAAGTTTATCACCGAGGCGATTAATTCCGTACAGTAACAATTCACCCTTGGTATCTTATGTGGTACCAAGGGTATTTTTTTATATTGGGAAAGGATGAAAGAATATGAATGGTTTTGGGGCAAAATGGGAGAATTTCCTCCGCATTTTCTTCGAGTATAAGGGGTATGAGAAGGTTTTAGAAGGTCTTGGAAATACCTTATTAATTGCTTTTCTTGGCATGTTTATCGGATTATTGATTGGTACTTTGATTGCCATTGTACGTGTACTTCCGCGCTATAAGGTACTTCCAAGAATCTTAAATGGAATTGCTACATTCTATGTGGAATTATTCCGTGGTACTCCCATGGTGGTACAGCTTCTGTTATTCTATTATGTAATGCTTCCTCTGTTAGGAATGCATATGACGGGAGTACAGGTGGCCATTTGGGTATTCGGATTAAATTCCGGTGCTTATATTTCAGAAATTATGAGGGGCGGAATTCTTTCCGTGGATCCAGGACAGATGGAAGCGGGACGTGCTCTGGGATTAAGCTTTTGGACCACCATGGTGAAGATTGTGATTCCTCAGGCTGTGAAGAATATTCTTCCTACCATTGGTAATGAATTTATCGCATTGATCAAGGAAACTTCCGTGGTGAGCTTTGTTGGTGCCAGCGATTTATATGTGGCTTTTAACTATATCGGAAGTAATAGTTATGAATTCATGGTTCCATACTTAGTGATGGCTGCCATCTACTTAGTAATGGTAATTTTGATCAGTATCTTGATTAAACAGATGGAAAGGAGCTTACGACGCAGTGACCGCAGAAACTAATATGAAATTAATTGATGTCATCGATTTAGAGAAGAGTTTCGATGGCAAGAACGTGTTGGATGGCATCAGTGTTGCCATCAATCAGGGCGATATTGTGGTGGTAATTGGTCCATCCGGTTCTGGTAAAAGTACCTTCCTTCGTTGTCTGAATTGTATGGAAGATCCAACGGGTGGAAAGATTATGTTCGATGGAGTGAATATTGCGGATATGTCCGTGAATATTGATGTTCATCGAAGACATATGGGCATGGTATTCCAGCATTTTAATCTTTTCCAGAATAAAACCGTATTACAGAATATTATGCTTGCTCCTGTGCATGTACAGTTGCAGGATTTAAAGCGCAATCAGAGAAAGAATGCATGGAATGGACTTTGCAATCTGTTTCGGAGTAAGGAAAAACAGGTGGCAATGGTGCCAATTACCAAGACGAAAGCCAGTATTAACCAAGAGGCCAGGGAGACTGCCCTAAAATTACTGGAGCGAATTGGACTGGCGGATAAAGCGGATGTATATCCATCCACGCTGTCCGGTGGACAAAAGCAAAGAGTTGCCATCGTGCGCTCCTTAGCCATGAATCCACAGGTGATCCTGTTCGATGAGCCGACTTCTGCACTGGATCCGGAGATGGTTGGAGAAGTATTGGAATTAATGAAGCAGGTGGCCAAAGAAGGCATGACCATGGTGGTGGTTACCCATGAGATGGGATTTGCCAGAGAGATTGCTAACAAGGTGTTATTCATCGATGGTGGTAAAATCTTAGAAGCGGGTACTCCGGAAGAGATTTTTGAACATCCGAAGAATGCACGTTTAAAGGAATTCTTATCCAAGGTTTTGGCATAGGAAGAGAGAAAAAAAGAAGATCGTAAGAACGTAGGAAGTAAAAATAAAACATAGTTAGGAGAGACAATATGACAACACAGATCTGTATCGGAATTGTCATTGTATTATATCTGGCAATGATGATTATTATCGGAGTAGTATTTTCAAAATCCAATGAAGATAGTGGGGATTTCTATCTTGGGGGAAGAAAACTAGGACCTTTCGTGGCCGCCATGAGTGCGGAAGCATCGGATATGTCCAGCTGGTTATTAATGGGTGTTCCTGGACTGGCATATTTATCCGGTATTGCGGATCCTTTTTGGACCATTGTGGGATTAAGTGTGGGAACGTATGTGAACTGGTTATTTGTTGCAAAGCGTTTACGTCGTTATACCGCTAAATTGGATTCCATTACGATTCCAGAATTTTTTTCCAAGCGTTATCAGGATGAGAAGAAGATTTTATCCGCGGTAGCCTCTGTTGTGATTGTGGTATTTTTTGTACCCTATGTAGCTTCTGGATTTGCCGCATGTGGTAAGTTATTTAATACTTTATTTGGCATTGATTATTATTTCGCCATGATCGTAAGTGCTATTATTATTGCGTTATATTGCACCCTGGGTGGATTTAAGGCCGTATGTACCACGGATTTAATTCAGAGTATCAGCATGTCCATTTCTCTCTGCGTGATCATTCTTTTTGGGATTCATCATGCCGGTGGTTGGAATGCTGTATTGGACAATGCCAAAAGTATGAGTGGATATTTTGTCCTCAATGCCACCCATGATCCAGTGAGTGGCGCAAGTAATCCATATGGTATTCTTACCATCTGCTCCACCCTTGCGTGGGGACTTGGTTATTTTGGTATGCCACATATTTTAACGCGATTTATGGCCATTGAAGATGAGCATAAGATCGCCCTTTCCCGTCGTGTGGCACAGACCTGGGTGGTAATCTCCATGTTTGTTTCCATGTTTATCGGTGTGGTTGGCAATGCATTAAGTAAGAATGGTACCATTGACGTCTTAGAAGGCAGTGGTAATGCGGAGCGTATCATTATCTATATTACGAATTTTATGAGTTCCCATGGAATTTTACCAGCCATGATTGGTGGCGTGATCCTTTCCGGAATCTTAGCTGCTACCATGTCCACTGCGGATTCTCAGTTATTAGCATCCGCTTCTTCTATTTCCTCGGATTTATTACAGGGATTTTTCCATAAGAAATTGACGGAGGAACAGGCGGTGAAGGTTGCGAAGATTACTGTGGTAGCAGTATCTGCCATTGCGGTGGTAATCGCATGGAATCCGGACTCCTCCGTCTTCCAGATTGTATCCTTTGCATGGGCTGGATTTGGTGCTGCCTTTGGACCAGTGGTATTATTTGCACTGTTCTGGAAGCGCTCCAATTTTGCGGGAACGATTTCCGGTATGCTTGCCGGTGGTATTGTGGTATTTGTATGGAAATTTATGGTTCGTCCATTGGGCGGTGCATGGAATATGTATGAATTATTACCTGCTTTCCTCGTAGCCATTGGGGTGAATTATTGTGTGAGTCTTCTTACGAAAGCCCCTTCCAAGGAAATGGTAGAGACCTTTGAAGAAGTAAGGACTGGAAAATAAGACTGAACTTATAAAGGAAAGTTGAAGGTAAGAGGTTAGAATGCAAGAGGTTAGAATGCAAGAGTGCAAGAAAGCATGATGGGTTGAACATCGGATTAGGGGGTAAGACATATGGACTATCAGACAAGAGTAGAAGAGTGGTTACAACATTTGCCAGAGGGGGACGCGCTTAAAAAGGAATTGGAGAACCTTTTAGGGCAGGAGACGGAGTTAGAAGAGCGTTTTTATCAGAATCTTTCCTTTGGTACCGCGGGACTTCGAGGAAAAGTGGGTGTTGGAACCAATCGAATGAATGTGTATACCGTGGGACGTGCTACCCAGGGAATTGCTGATTATATCGCATCCCATGGGGAAGAAGCCAAGCAAAAGGGCGTGGTGATCGCCCATGATCCAAGGCATTATTCCAGGGAGTTTTGCGAACTGGCTGCAGGAATTCTTGCTGCCAATGGAATTCGGGTATATACCTTCCCATCCCTTCGACCAACTCCGGAACTGGCCTATATGATCGTACGTCTTGGAACGGTATCGGGAATTAATATTACAGCCTCCCATAATCCTAAGGATTACAATGGGTATAAGGTGTACTGGGAGGATGGTTGCCAGGTATCCGCAGAGATCGCCGGTGGAATGACAAAGTGCATCGAAGCGGTGGATTACTGGAAGGATATTCGCACTTCCTCCTATGAAGAGGGCGTGGCAGCAGGCACCATTACGGTGTTGGATGAGTCCTATGATGAAGAGTATCTAGAAAAGATTCTTGGGCTTGCCATTCATGAGTGGGAGGAGTTGGATCTTTCCATTCCAATTATTTATACCCCATTAAATGGATGTGGTTCCATTCCATTTCGAAAGATGCTCACCCGTCGCGGCTTTACCAATTGGATGATTGTTCCGGAGCAGGAGATGCCGGATCCGGATTTTACCACGGTGGGATATCCTAATCCGGAGGATCCGAAAGCATTTGCATTAAGTGAGAAATATGGTCGTGAAAACCAGGCGGAATTACTTCTTGCCACGGACCCGGATGCGGACCGTTTTGCTATTGAAATCAGGGATCCACAAGGAAATTACATTCCTTTAAATGGAAATCAGACGGGATATCTCTTAGTAAATTATATTCTTGAGGGACGAAGGAGCGCAGGAACCCTTCCAAAGAAGGGAGCCATGGTAAAATCCATCGTTACCTCCACTCTTTCTTCCATTATGGCGAAGGCCTATGGGGTGGAGATGTTTGAAACCTTAACGGGATTTAAGAATATCTGTGGTAAGATCCCATATCTGCATGAGCATGGATATACCTATCTTTTTGGTTATGAAGAATCCGTGGGTTATGCGGCCTGTGAAGAGATTCGGGATAAGGATGGAATCAGTGCGGGAATGTTAGTGGCGGAAGCTGCGGCATACTATAAGAAGCAGGGAAAGACCTTATGGGATGTGTTAGAGGAAATCTATGCCACCTATGGCGCATTTGCAGAGGATGAACCGAATCTGGTATTGGAAGGAATTGCAGGTTCGAAGCGCATTGGTCGAATGATGGAATTCTTCCGTGGAAATCTTCCGAAGGAAGTGGCTGATAGTAAAGTGGCGAAGGTGATTGATTATCTGAATGGATATGAGGACATTCCACCACAGAATGCCATTCGACTCTTTTTAGACAATGGCAGTTGGTTTGCCATTCGTCCAAGTGGTACGGAGCCTAAAATTAAGTTTTATTTCTATTCCAACCAGGAAAATAGGGCGGAAGCTCTTCGGGTCAATCAACAGATCAAAGAGGAAATTCTAAACCTGATTCAGACCGTGGAGTAGTAGAAAATTTTTAATAATTAAAAAAATATGAAAAAAAAATAAAATGTTTTTATTTTAATACAATATTCCATGTGCTATAATTTAGTAGTCGAATTTTATTCGAAATCCAATGCCTATGAAGGGGGATCTAATTATGGATATACAGAAATTAAGCACGAATGTGAATCGAAAAGTAGGACGATCTGTGAAATGGATCGTAATCATTCTTTGTATTGCCACTGCACTGGCAATGCTTGGAACGTATATGAGAGAAAGTGCAGCCACGAATGTATCCAATGTAAAGTTATATACATCTGAAGTAGAAACCAGTATGGGAGAGAAGATGTCCTTTATTGATACGGTCGCCGCAGGTGTAACTTCGGGAAGTGTTACCGGGGATTATTATGATTATGTGGATACCATGGTGGCAATGTATGACGATGTATCCGCTGTATATGTTGTTTTATATGATGGCAATAAGACCTATGAGGACGGATATACCACTTATATGTCCGGCGGTTGGATCCCACCAGAAACATTTGTAGTTAGTAGCAGAGCTTGGTTTACTGGTGCAATGTCACAGGAAGGCACTTATATTTCTGAACCATATGTGGATGAGCAGTCCGGTGGAATCTGTATTACACTTGCTAAGGCCATCTATAAGGATGGTAAGACCATTGGTGTAGCTGGATTGGATATGTATATGGATGATTTGGTATCCTTAATTGAATCCTCCTATCATGATGGTAATTATGTATTCTTAGTATCCGGAGAGGGTACAATTCTTACGCATCCGAATGATGCATTTGCCTTAAGCGCATCTGCTAGTACGAAGATTTCGGATGCCTTAAAGGGACGTTATATGAAGGCCTATAATAAGGACTTAAAGACTTCTACCATTATGGATTATGCTGGTGGTCTTAAGAATGTATTATGTTATGATTCACAGTTAACAGGATGGTCCATTCTTTCTGTTACCTCCTTAAAGGTAATTATTTTTATTATCTGTGAGATGGCAATTCTTGCAGTGGTTTTAGCAATCTTAATTTCCAAGCTTGCAACCAAGGGATTAGCCAAGGAGATTTCTCCAATGTTTGCTCCTTTGGAGGATTTAACAAGCAATGTTCGTTCTATTACGGATGGTGAATTGGAATATGAATTTGATGTGGATGAACAATCCGAAGAAGTGAATCGACTGTCCACTGCTTTGAATGATACGATGCATGGTTTACGTCAGTACATTCAACAGATTACGGATACGGTTACAGCGATTTCCGAGAAGGATTTAAGCTTCTCCGTGAATGGGGATTATAATGGAGATTATTCGAAGATCCGAGATGCATTAACAGATATTATTAATGTATTAAATCAGAGTTTTGCTGAAATTAATGAACAGGCGCGTACGGTATTAGAATTCTCCGGTAATTTAGCAGAGACTTCCGAGGCCGTTGCTGACTCTGCAACTCAGCAGGCTCATGCAGTACAGGATGCTTCGAAGGAAATGGGTACCTTAACGGAGAATATGGCTAAGATCGCAGAGATTGCAGAACGGATTAAGTCCAATACGGCAGTAACCAATGCAGGTCTTGCTACCGGTAGTAAGGAAATGGATGAATTGGTAGGAGCCATGGATGAAATTGGTAACTGCTTTAATGAAATTTCCGAATTTGTTGATGAGATTAATAATATTGCAAGTCAGACCAATCTTCTTTCTCTGAATGCTTCCATTGAGGCAGCCAGAGCCGGAGAAGTAGGACGTGGTTTTGCAGTTGTTGCTGGTGAGATTAGTTCCTTAGCAGATACCAGTTCTGCAGCAAGTTCTAAGATTAGTGAAACCATTAATCGTACACAGGTTGCTGTGAATAAGGGGCGCGATATGGTGGGACGTACTGCGAAGACCATTGATGATAGTGTGGCTAACTCCGTTGCAAGTGATGAGATGGTGAATGAAATCGTGGGATTTGTGGATACACAGAAGTCTTCAACCACTCATATTTCTGAGAATCTGAAAGAGATTTCTCAGATGGTTGAAACCAATGCAGCCAGTGCAGAAGAGAATTCTGCAATTTCTAGTCAGTTAGGAGATTGTGCCAAGTCATTGATGGATACCATTGGAGAATTCCGGTTACGTTAAGTAGGACGGGACTCCATCACAAGAAACAAGTTCTGGGAATCCACAGGAAACTGTGGGTTCCCATTTTTTAACTCAGTCGGAGTACAAGCTCCGACTGAGTTAAACGCTCCGCGAGGTTTTAATCTAATTTTAATCTTTCTTAAAGGATGTCTTAATTTTTTTAGGGTATGATACATCATGTCAGGAGGGAAATCCATTCCGAATAAGGAAAGATGTTTTCCATCTCGGATCGGCGCCAGAGGAGGATGCCTTCTGGAATATTATTTTAGAAATCCCAGTGGGGAGAAAGGATTCTATATGGACGAATTAGAAAAAGTAGAAAAATTAAGAGATCGTGCGAATGTCACCTATGAAGAGGCAAGGGATGCGCTGAAGGAGTGTAATGGGGATTTATTAGATGCCATGGTATTATTAGAGCATCAGGGAAAGACAAAAAATCCTGGTAAGAAGACAAGCTATAAGACCATTACGGAAGAGCAGTTAGAGGCCAAATATACGGATGTAACAGATAAGGTGAGAGAACAGGTGGAAAAAGTGGATGAAACATTTGGAAAGAAGTTAAAGAAGGTATTATCTAAGATTGGAAAGTTCTTGATGCATAATACCTTGGTGATTGAGCATAAGAACAAAGTAGTGACAGAAATGCCACTTTGGTTGGTAGTTCTGCTTGTAGCCTTCTTATGGGAAGTAGTGATTGTTGCATTTGTGATTTCCTTATTCTGTGATGTAAAATATCGCATGGAAGGGGAGGACGATTTAGAAACGGCTAATACGATTCTGGGACAGCTTAATAAATTCACGGATTCTTTCTCTTCAGAGGATAAGGACGAGGAGTAATGCCCGGAAGGAGTAGTGTCTGGAAGGAGTAGTGTCTGGAAGGAGTAGTGTCTGGAAAGAATACCTTCCTAAGACACCTGGAGCATTCGAAAAAAAGAAATGGAAGGATAAAACCATGGGAGCACATGTATTAGTAGTGGAAGATGAAGAAAAATTAGCCCGCTTTGTGGAACTAGAGTTAGTTCATGAAGGATATGAGGTGACGAAGGTGTATGATGGCAGGGAAGCATTGGATCTTGCCATCCAGGGGGACTTCGATCTGATCCTATTAGACATTATGCTCCCAGGGTTAAATGGTTTGGAGGTGCTTCGCAGACTCCAGGGGTCAAAACCCACCCCAACGATTTTGTTAACTGCAAGGGATGCAGTAATGGATAAAGTTTCCGGACTGGATGCGGGAGCTGTGGATTATATTACGAAGCCCTTTGCCATTGAAGAACTTCTCGCAAGAGTTCGTGTGGCCCTAAAGCTTCACGGAAAAGAAGCAGGACGCGGAATGGCTGGCGGGGAACAGGCCGAAGAAGATGAATATACCTGGGGGGTATGTAAGCTTTCTAAAAAACGTCATATGGTAACTTATGACGGACATGAAATTACATTAACCAACCGGGAATTTTTGATGTTAGAAACCCTGCTATCCAATCAGGATATTGTATTATCACGGGATACCTTATTGGAGAAGGTATGTGGATATGATTATATTGGAGAAACCAATGTGATTGATGTATATATTCGCTATCTTCGTTCGAAAATTGATGATGCATATAATGTGAAAATGATTCAGACAGTGCGAGGTGTGGGATATGTCATCAAATCCGAAGGAGAAGTGTAACGAACAACTGCAGGGGGAAAAAAACTCCGCTACTCTCTTTTCAAGAAGTGGTCGTGTCTCTTCCATGGTATACCGATTGGAGTGGCTGTTCGTACGAAAAAAATTAGGAATATATCTTGGACAGGATTTTGTAACTACAGTAATCCTCTGTCTTGGCTGGATGGCTCAGGTGGAATATGAAACCATGGGAAATCTGGATTTTGAACGTCTTCGTACCATTACAGGAACGAAATGGCCGGAGTTATATTATCAGGTTTCATCCACCCAGGGGGATTTTTTATTCTCCCAATCCATTGCCATTCCCACCCTTATTCTTGGGGTGCTATTCGGGACCATGGTACTTTTTCAATCCATCTCCATCATCGTGGAAGTCTATGGAGAAGTGAAACGATTACGTAAAATCCTGAGTCCGTTAAATGAATTTGCCCTAAAGACGGATGAATTTACCAGACTTGCCATGGATGAAGAAAAACTTCGAGCTTTGGATGAAAATCAGGTACATGCCATCGAAGATGCAATTGAACATGTCACTCCAAGGGGGGAGGAAAAGATTACCCTGGGAGATTCGGAATTGGAGGGCATTGAAGCAGCAGTCAATAATATGATTATTCGTCTGCGGGAATCCTATCGTCAACAGACCAGATTTGTAAATGATGCTTCCCATGAACTTCGTACCCCCATTGCGGTGATTCAAGGATATGCCAATATGTTACTGCGTTGGGGAAAGAAGGATGAGAAAGTTCTTGAGGAGTCCATCCAGGCCATTGCCCATGAGGCGGATCATATGAATATCCTAGTGGAACAGCTCCTATTCTTAGCCAGGGGTGATTCTGGAAAGACCACCTTAAAGAAGGAAAAACTAGTTTTAAATCAATTAATGCAGGAAATCTATGAGGAATCCCTATTAATTGATGAGGAGCATGTATATTCTTATGAGAATGCCACCGAGTCCTTGGAAGTGGAGGCGGATCCTACGTTATTAAAACAGGCAGTGCGGATCTTAGTGGATAATGCCGCCAAATACACCAATCCCAAGGATGAAATTATTCTCCGTGTGGGAAGAAAGGAAGATGGACGACCTTATCTTATGGTGGAGGATACGGGCATTGGCATGAATGAAGCGGATGTGGAGCATATGTTTGAACGATTTTACCGTGCAGATGATGCAAGAAGTTATCAGGGAACGGGCCTTGGCCTCTCCATTGCCAAATGGATCGTGGATCGCCATGGGGGATATTTTGAAATTCTCTCCCGCGCCGGACTTGGAACTCGGATTATGATTGTGTTATAACATAGGGGGATCCAAAATATTGAAAAAATTTTCAAGAGGGATGCAACAGATCCCTCTTTTTTTTATACTTATATGGTGTAACTTAAAAAATCTTTCCAAGGAGTACGTACCATGAAAGAAATGGAATTAGTGAAAAATGCGGCAGCGGGTGATGATCAAGCCTTTGTTGCCCTTTATGAAATATATTATGTGCAGCTGTATCAATATGCCTATTATACCCTGCGCACGGAGGAAGATGCCAAGGATGCTGTGGCGGAGGCTGTGGCGGATGCTTATCAGGGCATAAGAAAAATCAAAAAATATGAAAGTTTTCGCAGCTGGATTTTTACCATCCTTCGGTCCAAATGTAATCAAAGGATGAAGGATTATTACAAATACTCATATGATGCCAGGGATGAGGAGCGGGAAGCGGATGAAGTGGAGAATGCCCATGGAAAGATGCTACGTCAGGATGGAAATCTTTCTAGCGGCATGGAAGAAATGATTACCGTCCGGGATGCCTGGGGAAGATTAAATGAGAAGGAACGGGATATCCTAAGTCTTTCCATCTTCGCTGGATATGAAAGTGGAGAAATTGGCAGGATGCTTTCAGAAAATGCAAGTACGGTACGAAGTATTCGAAAACGAGCTTTGGAGAAATTACGAAAGCTTTTAGGAGAACCACAAACCTTAGAAACATCATCGTTTTAAGGAGTTTAACTAGAAATAATAAGAAACAAAGATTTCATTAGGAAGGTGATTATATGAAAAAAGATCATATGCCAAAAGATCATATGCAAGAAATCATAGAAGAAGATGGAAAAAAACTATCGATTCCAGAAGAATTATTGCCGGAGAATATTCTAATGACGATTCAGAAGGTGGAGAATTCTACGAAGAATCCTATGGATAAGGAAAATGGTCTTCAGGAGAAAGAAGAAACCTCAAGAAACATCCTTCCATGGTATAGAAAATACCGTGGACCAATTGCCGGTGGACTGGTGGCAGCAACCCTGTTACTAACCCTTGGAATCCATCAGGGATTTTCTTCCTTGTCACAAGAGAAGGCCTCTTCCACGATGAGTATGACAACGCAAGGAAACTTTGCAGCAGAATCTTGTGAGGAAGCTAAGACGATGGAAGAAGAAAGCATACAAAGTCTAACCTTAGGAGAAGGAGTTTCCTCTGTTACCTCCTATGAGGAAGTAGCTAAAGCGTACCAGGAAGCTTTCTTACAGGATGATATGTTATACATGGTGCAGGGTGCATTAGACGGTGAAGTGATTGTGGGTGCCGTAGAGGATGCAGTTACTTCTTCTGCCATGGCGAATTCTGAAATCAATATCGCTACGGGAAAAACGAAGGATTATTCCACCACCAATGTGATGACGGAGGGCGTGGATGAAGCGGATCTGATCAAAACCAATGGGTCCTATATTTATTATGCTAAGCCCGGATATCATTGGATTGAAATTTATCAGGCCAAAGATGGAAGTTTAACCTTCTGTGGAAAGATGGATTTAGCTGAATTATCCGAGATTCAGGAAATCTATATGGATGAACAATATATGATCGTTACCGGTCTTTCTTACCAGGACCTTTCCTATGATGCAAGCGTTGTATTAGTGGATCTTACCAATCCGGAAGAAGGAAAAGTGGTGGATCAGTGGACGCAGGAAGGGAATCGTTTTACTACCAGAAAAGTAGGAGATCGTCTCTATGTGGTTTCCACAAAGACGAGTACCGTAAAGGCGGATGAATCGGAAGAATTATGTTATATTCCCAAGGTGAATGAAAGTTATGTTTCCGTAGATCATCTGATCCTTGAAGATGAAGTAAAGACAGTTTCCAGTACCACGATTAGTAGTATTTTCGTGGGGGAGAAATTGGAAGCAGTGGATGATCTTACCCTGGCTGGATTTGGCGGTACGACCTATATGGCGGAGGATGCCTTATATCTTTATCGGACGGATTATGATTATAATGAGGAAATTCCTGATGTTACCAAGATTCGAAAGATTGCCGTGGATCCTGCCACGGGGCAGTTTACTGCCCTATATTGTGGGGAGGTAAGTGGTTCGGTAAGAGATGCATTTGCATTAAATGCCTATGAGGGAATGCTGCGCATCATGACCACTACATCGGCTTCTTACCAGCGCCAGACTACTTCCAATCAGATTTATGTGTTAGATGAAACCTTACAGGTGATGGGAAATTTAGGGGGATTAGCGCCGGGGGAGAGAATTTACTCTGCCAGATATTTTGGAAATACGGCTTATATGGTGACGTACCGGGAGACGGATCCACTTTTTAGTATTGATCTTACGGATCCAACCCATCCGAAGGTTTTGGGAGCATTAAAGATTCCCGGATTTTCCGAATATCTCCATGGATATGGAGAGGGGTTGTTACTTGGATTAGGTGAGATCGCCGGTACTTCGGAGAATAATTGGAAGCAATCTTTGAAACTTTCCATGTTTGACATCACCGATCCTACGGATGTCAAGGAACATTCCGTATATGAGGTTCCAGATGCAGCGGAGGCCAATGCACTGACGCAATATAAGGCATTGATGATTGATCCGGAAAAGAATTTGTTTGGTTTTTCCACCTGGAACTATGATGCAGATTGGAAGGGACGTTGTTATTATCGAATTTATACCTATGACAAGGACAATAAGACGTTTAAAGAACTGGGCAAGGTGCTCTTAGGAGAAGATCAATATGATTCGAGAGCAGTATATATTGGGGATTATGTATATGTCTTCTGGAGTGAAGGATATGATACCATTTCCCTTCCTTAGGAGAAAATTCTAATAGAAAAAAAGGAGAAGAAGCGGACTGTTGATGGACAGTTCGCTTCTTGATTTTTGGGGGTATTTTCATATATAATATGGGGATACATGTGTACGAGCGAGAATGATCCTAGACGAGGAAGGTGAGTTTATGGCAGAAAAGAATAAGAATATGATGTTATCCGAGGTTGAAAAACCTGTTATGGCTATGCAGGATTTTACGGATCCGGAGATTTTACATGAGCAGTTAATTCGTTGTATTAAGAAATATCGTCCGAATACGGATCTTTCCATGATTGAGAAGGCATATGAGGTGGCAACCCGTTGTCATGAAGGACAGAAGCGTAAGTCCGGAGAGCCTTATATTATTCATCCCATTAATGTAGCTATTATTCTTGCAGATTTGGAGCTGGATAAGGAAACCATTATGGCGGGACTTCTCCATGATGTGGTGGAAGATACGTCCATGACCCAGGAGGAACTTGCCCGGGAATTCGGAGAAGAAGTAGCACTGATTGTGGATGGTGTTACCAAACTTACCAAATTAAACTTTACCGTGGATAAGGATAAGAATGAATTACAGGCAGAGAATCTGCGTAAGATGTTTCTTGCCATGGCGAAGGATATTCGTGTCATCTTAGTAAAACTTGCCGATCGTCTTCATAATATGAGAACCTTGGAATACCAGAAGCCGGAAAAGCAGCAGGAGAAGTCTAGAGAAACCCTTGAGATTTATTCTCCATTAGCAAGTCGTCTTGGTATTAGTAAGATTAAGGTGGAGTTAGATGATCTTGCCATGCGCTATCTTTATCCGGAGGAATATAAGGATTTAGAAGAGAAGATTGCACTCAGTGGTCATGATCGGGAAATCTTTATTAATAATGCGGTTTCCGAGGTGCGTGCCCATATGAAGCATGCGGATATTGATGCCCTGGTGGATGGCCGTGTAAAACATTTCTTTAGTATCTATCGAAAGATGGTCAATCAGCATAAGACTTTGGACCAGATCTATGATATCTTTGCGGTACGAATTCGTGTGGAGACCGTGAAGGATTGCTATGCGGCACTGGGTGTGATCCATGAAATGTATAAGCCAATTCCGGGTCGTTTTAAGGATTATATCGCTATGCCAAAGCAGAATATGTATCAGTCCTTACATACTACCTTGATTTCTTCCACGGGTCAGCCATTCGAAATTCAGATCCGTACGCACGAGATGCATCGTATTGCAGAATATGGTATTGCTGCACACTGGAAATATAAGGAGGGCGGTCAGGGTACCACCAATGAACAGGAGAAGATGGCTTGGCTTCGTCAGATCCTGGAGTGGCAGAAGGATATGGATGATAATAAGGAATTCGTATCCTCCGTCAAGAGTGACTTAAATCTCTTCTCCGAAGCAGTATATTGCTTTACTCCAACGGGAGATGTGAAGAATCTTCCTGCAGGCTCCACAGTAATTGACTTTGCGTATAGCATTCATTCTGCCGTGGGTAATAAGATGGTGGGAGCAAGAGTCAATGGACGTTTAGTCCCAATTGATTATGTTCTATGCAATGGTGACCGGGTGGAGATTCAGACCAGCCAGAATTCCAAAGGACCAAGTCACGATTGGTTAAATATTGTTAAAAGTGCTCAGGCAAAGAATAAGATTAATCAGTGGTTCAAGGCGGAGATGAAGGATGAGAACATTGTCCGTGGCCGTGAACTCTTATATGCATATTGTAAAACCAAGGGAATTACCGTATCCAATATTATCCGTCCGGAATATCAGGAAAAGTGTATGGCGAAATATTCCTTCCGGGATTGGGATTCGCTTTTAGCTGCTGTGGGACATGGTGGCTTAAAGGAAAGTCAGGTGGTTAGCCGTCTTCTTGAGGAATATGAGAAGGAAAAGAAAGCTGCCATTACGGATGATGATGTATTAAAAGATGTGAATGAAACCGGTTCTGTGAATAAGGCTCGTCATGATCAGGCCAAGAAGAGTGGCAGTGGTATTGTGGTGAAGGGGACGGATGATGTGGCAGTGCGTTTCTCCCGTTGTTGTCGTCCCGTTCCCGGGGATGAGATCGTGGGTTATGTGACCCGTGGTCGTGGTATCACCATCCATCGTACGGACTGTGTTAATATGATCAATCTCCCGGAATTAGAGCGCAATCGCTTGATTGAAGCGGAGTGGGAGCCGGAAGCACTGGCAGGTCAGGAGAAATTTGAGGTTCAGATTAATATCTATGCCAATAATCGTATTGGTATTATTGTGGATCTTTCTAAGATCTTAACGGAGCGCGGAATTGCTATTACGGAGATGAATTCTCGTATTAATAAGCAGGGAAAAGCTACAATTAACCTGGCATTTACCATTAAGTCCAAGGAGGAATTAGTTTCCCTTGCAGAGAAACTTCGTAATGTAGAAGGTGTGCTTGATATTGAGCGTGCCAATGTGACGCAATAAGAATAAGAGGTGGAAGCGATGACCATATCAGCTAAAACCGTGGGAATCTGCGGAACCAATTGTTATTTTGTAACCAATCAGGATCAGACTGTGATTGTGGATCCCGGGGATGGATATGAGATTTTACATCAGCATGTGAAGGAGAATGACTATCATCCTGTGGCCATTTTACTTACTCATGGTCATTTTGATCACATGATGAGTAGTCTGGAATTGGCTAAGGAATATGATATTCCCATCTATGCCTATGAGGGAGAAGTTGCCATGGTGGAAGATGTGGAGTTAAATCTTTCCGCACAATTTGGTACTCCCTATGTGGGACGGGTGGACCGGGTGGTAAAGGAGGGGGAGATTCTTCATCTTGCAGGTCTTGCATGGAAGGTTCTTTTTACGCCAGGACATACCTCCGGTAGTGTTTCCTATTACGTGGAGTCCGAGAAGGCTCTTTTTGATGGGGACTTGATCTTTGCCAGAAGTGTGGGACGAACGGATTTTCCAACGGGGAAAGAAGAGGACTTACTCCTCTCCATTCAAAATCAGGTGTTTACTCTGCCAGAGGATGTGAATATTTTCTCCGGCCATGGACCTGTGACCACAGTGGGCATGGAGAAGAAATTAAATATGATTAATAGGTATCTGTCATTATGATTTTGTTACAGGTGTTGCATAGTGAATATTTTGATGATGTACAGGCTCTTGTGAAAGCCTTTTATCCGGAAGTGGATGTACACCAGGCCACATTCTCTATGGAGAATGCGAAGGAGGTCTTTCAAGGGGCCTTTCAATTAACGAAAAAAGCGGATGCCAATGTGTATGAACGAGCAAGAGGGGCGGAACGTGAAAAATGGATCCCTACCCTTCTTCTAGAAGTAGTGGCAGACTCCTTGAACGAAGAGGGAGAACAGTTTTTGGTTACGGTAGCAGATTCTACAGGAGAATGTGTTGTTTCCAGGAAAGAAACGACAAAGAACCTTCGCAAGGATCTGCATGATACCTGTAAGGTGGCTGTATATGAGGCCCTTTGGAAGATGACGGGGCGCAAACTTCCCTGGGGAATCATGATGGGCGTTCGCCCAAGTAAGCCTGCTTTAAATGGACTGATGCGAAAGGAATCCATGGAAAGTATTCAAAAACTGTATCGCAACCATTACTTCGTGAGTGAAGGAAAGATTTCTCTTGCCACCACCGTAGCAAGGGTGGAACAGGAATTATTAGCCAGGAAGCCTTACGAAGAGGGATATAGTCTCTATCTGGGAATTCCTTTTTGTCCTACCAGATGCTTATATTGTTCCTTTGCAGCCTATCCTTTAGAAGCCTTTGCAAGGGAAGTGGATCGATATGTGGAAGCTTTAGCGAAAGAAATTCGCGTTATGGCTGGCATATTAGGAAAAAAGCGGTTGGATACCATATATTTTGGTGGAGGAACGCCAACTTCCTTAACTCCCAAGCAGTTAGACCGGCTTTTAGGAGTGATCGAGGATTCTTATGACCTTCATGCATTGCAGGAATTAACGGTGGAAGCCGGTCGTCCGGATAGTGTGGATCTTGAAAAATTCCGGGTGTTAAAAGAGCATGGGGTGAAGCGGGTTTCTGTTAATCCACAGACCATGAATCAGAAAACTTTGGATGAAATTGGACGGTTCCATTCGGTGGAGGATGTGAAGCGGGCCTATGCACTTGCAAGAAGTGTGGGATTTGAGTCCATTAATATGGATATTATCCTAGGTCTTCCGGGAGAGGGAGAGCAGGAATTAGCCCATACCCTAAGAGAAATCGAAGAAATGCATCCGGATAATTTAACGGTGCATTCTTTGGCAGTGAAACGTGCGGCCAATCTTTCCAGGCGGAAAGAGGAATATCGAGGCACCATGCATAATGATGAGACATTTACCAATATGGCAGCAGATTGTGCAAAGCGCCTTGGCATGCGGCCTTATTATATGTATCGCCAGAAGAATATGACTGGTAATATGGAAAATGTTGGATATGCTATTCCAGGAACGGAGTGCCTATATAATGTGCTCATCATGGAAGAAGTGCAGACCATTATTGCCTGTGGTGCGGGTGGATCGTCCAAATTCGTATATGGCGACAATCGCATCGAACGGGCGGAGAATGTGAAATATGTGCGGGATTATATGGACCGGGTGGATGAAATGGTGGAGCGAAAGGCTGCATTTCTTAAGGACATGGGATGGATGATATAGAACCGCCAAAACTGGAAAAGACGAGGAGGGGGGCGAATGAATCGAATGAGTCGATTGGATCCTAATATGTTGTCGGACTTAAAAAGTGGTCTAAATCATGGAATTTTAGTTAGTAATCTGACCTATCTGGTGGCCAAGAAGATGGGCTGTTCCGAGGAAGAATGCTACGAGATTGCAGTATCCGGTATGGTGCATGATATTGGAAAAATTCGTCTCTCAGAATATTTATATGGTCGTAATGAAGGCTCCTTGGATGTGGAAGAGATGAAATACATGCGAATGCATCCAACGGTGGGCTATGAAGTACTTCAACATTATGATTTTACCGAGACGGAGAAAGAAATCGTGCTTCATCATCATGAATGTTATGATGGTTCGGGGTATCCGGATCATTTAAAGGAAGAGGCGATTCCTATGGGGGCACGGATTCTAAAGGTAACGGATACATTTGCCGCATTAATCTCAGAACGCCCATATCGAAAAGCCTTTACGGTGGAAGAAGCGGTTCAGATTATGATTGATGAAGTGAAGGATTTTGATATGGCTGCTTTTATTGCATTCCAGCGTGTGGTGCATGAGGATGGAGTGATGGATGGCATCTTAAACCATTGGGTGAATTTTGATGGAATTGAAGATGTGATTGGGAAGTTATAAAAAGAATTGAAGAAAATTGCATCTGGTGGTACAATCCCCTAGATGTAGAAAGCACTCCCAAGGGAGTGATGAAAGAAATAGAATGAGAAATTAGGAGGAGTATTATGGCAGAGTCAATGCAGGGACTGAAGAGAAGTTGCCGATGCGCTGAACTTTCCAAAGCGGATATTGGTCGTGAAGTAACCGTCATGGGATGGGTGGCCAAGAATCGTAATAAGGGTGGAATCGTATTCGTGGATTTACGAGATCGTTCCGGAATTTTACAGATTATTTTTGAAGAAGAGAGTGCGGGCAGTGAAATCTTCGAGAAGGCTGGAAAGCTTCGTAGTGAGTTCGTCATTGCTGTTACAGGTAAGGTGGAAGCAAGAAGTGGTGCAGTGAATGAGAATCTTGCCACCGGTGAGATTGAGATTCGTGCCATGGGTCTTCGTGTACTTTCCGAATCCCAGACCCCTCCATTCCCTATTGAAGAGGATATTGCAACGAAGGAAGAGATTCGCCTGAAGTATCGTTGTCTGGATCTTCGTCGTCCGGATATTCAGGCCAATATCATCATGAGAAGTAAGGTGGCAACCTTAACCCGTGCCTTTCTTTCCAAGGAAGGATTCTTAGAGATTGAGACTCCTATGTTATGTAAGTCCACTCCAGAGGGTGCTCGTGATTATTTGGTACCAAGCCGTGTGCATCCTGGAAAGTTCTATGCACTTCCACAGAGCCCACAGTTATTTAAGCAGATGTTAATGGTATCCGGTTATGATCGTTATATGCAGATCGCTCGTTGCTTCCGTGATGAGGATCTTCGTGCAGATCGTCAGCCGGAATTTACTCAGATTGATATGGAATTATCCTTTGTGGATATTGATGATGTTATTGATGTGAATGAGCGTCTTTTAGCATATTTGTTCAAGGAAATCTTAGGAGTGGAAGTAAGTCTTCCGATTCAGCGAATGACCTGGCAGGAATGTATGGATCGTTTCGGTTCGGATAAGCCGGATCTTCGTTTTGGTATGGAATTAAAGGATATCTCTGATCTTGTGAAGGATTGTGGATTCTCTGTATTCTCCGGTGCCATTGCAGCGGGAGGTTCCGTTCGTGGTATTAATGCAACGGGAATGGGTGAGATGCCACGGAAAAAGATTGATGCTTTAGTGGATTTTGCCAAGGGATATGGCGCTAAGGGTCTTGCCTATATTGCCATCGCAGGAGATGGAACGGTCAAGAGCTCATTTGCTAAGTTTATGAGTGAAGAAGAGATGGCAGCGATTCAGAAGGCTCTGGATGCGAAGCCGGGAGATCTTTTATTATTCGCTGCGGATCGCAACAAGATTGTATGGAATGTACTTGGTGCCCTTCGTTTAGAACTTGCACAGCAGCAGGGATTGCTTGATAAGAATGAATATCGCTTCTTATGGGTAACGGAATTCCCTCAGTTTGAGTGGAGTGATGAGGAAGAGCGTTTTGTAGCAATGCATCATCCATTTACCATGCCGATGGAAGAGGATTTAGATCAGTTAGAGTCCAATCCTGGTGCAGTTCGTGCCAAGGCCTATGATATTGTATTAAATGGTTGTGAAATCGGTGGTGGTTCCGTGCGTATCCATCAGGCAGATATTCAGGAGCGTATGTTCAAGGCACTGGGCTTAAAGGAAGAGGAGACTCAGGAGAAGTTTGGCTTCCTCTTAGATGCTTTCAAGTATGGTGTTCCTCCACATGCAGGACTGGCTTATGGTCTGGACCGTCTGGTGATGTTAATGGCCAAGCGGGATAGTATTCGTGATGTGATTGCCTTCCCTAAGGTGAAGGATGCTTCCGATCTGTTAACCAATGCACCGGATGTGGTTGATGCAAAGCAGTTAAAGGAATTAAGCATTATCTGTGATCTCCCTAAGGAAGAGAATGTGACAGAATAAGATATTATGGAATGAGTCTTCGTGTACTTGCGAAGGCTCATTTTTTTGTTAAATTTTTGCTAAATCAATTTTACAGAAAAGGGTTTTTGTGTTAAAATTTACTATATTCTAGGGGACTTCTTTGGTATCTGAAGAATCTGTAGGGGAGATGATTTAGACGCCTGGGCCCGAGACCTAGAATCAGTAATCTGGGCTAATACTTGATGAATTGAGGTGAGCATTTTGCGAAACGCTTTTGAAGAGAACGACACAGTAGAAACAACACAAAATGAAACACTGAACTCAGGTGCAGAAACGGCTGTATCCGAGGAAGTGTCTGAACAGATGAGTGAAGCACAACTTCAGGCAATGTATGAAGCAGAGAATCAGATTGTAGCCTCACAACAACCACAGGAGGAAGGACCATCCACTGATTGGTTTGATGAACATAGGGATCAGGCACAAGCGCCAGAAGTTCCGGAAGGTTCGGAAGTTTCGGAAGTTTCGGAAGAAACCGTGACGGAACAGGTGCAGGAGCCAGTAACGGAAGGATTATCCCAAGAAGATAGTTCCATGAATGTGGAGGAATCTTCCAAGGAGTCGGGGAATGACGAAGAAATAAAGGAGGAAGAACATTCCATGGACTCGGAGGAAGAGATTTTAGTAGTGAATGATACGGAGGGAGAGGGATCGAAGGTTTCTCTATTCCAGAGCATTCGATTTAAGTTGATTGCAGGATTTGCCATTCCACTGGCATTCTTAGTACTGTTAGGAATTGTTGCCTACAGTACTGCAAGTAAGGCGATCATTAGTAGTTACGAAGAAGCCACCTATTCCACCATCATTAAGACGGGGGATTACTTCAATCTGATGTTTAATAACTTAGAGTCTTCTTCTCAGGAGATGATCAGTAATGAAGAGGCGAAGAATTACTATTCCAAATTATATCGTAATGATGTGACTGCGGAGAGTAATTCCTATAATACGATTAATAAGTATTATCAGTCCATTGTCATTAGTAATGATTCCATTAGTAATATTTTCCTTTTTGCCAATTATGGACGTGCTATTACCACCACATCCCTTTCTTCTACGAATTTTGTGGAAAGTTTCCCAGAGACGGAGGAAGGAAAATTAATCGATGAGAATAAGATGATTTGGACCACATCCAGACCGGTATTGGATGAGTTTATTAAGACCACCTATGGTTTATCCTTAGAGCGTCAGTTCTATTCCAATTCCACCAGAGCCATCGGTTATCTGGTATTAGATATCGATTATGATGTGGTATTTGAACCGATTGCAGAACTATCCTTAGGGGATGAAAGTATAGTGGCTTTAGTTGCTACGGATGGCGGCGAGATTGTGAATGATGACGGGGAAATGGTATCCGCCAGCGACAGTAAATACTTCGTGGATAAGGAGTATTTTACAGAGATCATTGCCCAGGCTGGTGAAGAACCAGCAGAAGGGGAAGAAGCTAAAACCAGTGGTTACACCTATGTGAATGGTGGCAATCAGTTATTTATCTATTCCGTATTGGATAATGGATTTGCCATCTGTGCGTTAGTACCAAAGTCCGAGATTACTTCCAAGGCTTCCGGTATTTTGATTACCACATTGATTGTGTTAATCATTGCACTGGCCGTAGCAATCTTTATCGCCTTCAAGCTTTCCTTAGGAATTGATGGTTCCATCCATCATATGATGAAGAGCTTACAGAAGGTTGCGGATGGTGATTTAACCACCCAGGTGAAGGTAAAGCAGAAGGATGAATTTAGAATTCTTGGTGGATCCGTGAATAACATGATCTTAAAGACCAAGGGGATGATCGAACAGTCCGCGAATATTTCGAATCAGGTAAGTAATTCGGCGGATGTTGTAACTGCCAACTCCAAGAAGATCTTAGATGGTACCAAGGGTATTTCCCAGGCGATTTCCGAGATTGAACGTGGTATTATTCAGCAGGCAGAAGATTCCGAAGATTGTATTCGTCAGATGGATGTATTATCCGATCAGATTCGAATTATGACGGACAATTCCGAACGAATCATGGAAGTTGCTAAGAGTGCCACGGGAGTAGTACGGGAAGGGTTAACCTGTCTGGATGATTTGAATGATAAGGCCCAGGATACGGTAAAGATTACCAATGATGTTATTGTGGGAATTCATTCCTTGGATGCATCCACAAGACAGATTGGAGATATTGTATCTGCGATTAATGAGATTGCCGATCAGACCAATCTTCTTTCCTTAAATGCTTCCATTGAGGCTGCAAGAGCCGGAGAAGCAGGTCGAGGCTTTGCCGTAGTTGCGGATGAGATCCGAAAACTGGCAGATCAGTCCTCTGCCTCTGCGAATCAGATTAAGGGTATCTTGGATGAGATTAATCAGAAGGCCATGGAGACTGCTAATATTGCTTCAAGAGCAGAAGAAGTGGTGGCTTCCCAGTCCGATTCCTTAACGCAGACCGTATCCGTATTTAATCAGATCGAAACCCAGGTTGGTTCCTTAAGTGATAATGTCTCCCAGATCCGAAAAGGTATGGATGATATTGAATCTGCTAAGGCCGCAACCGTAATTTCCATCTCCAGCATCTCTGCCGTAGCACAGGAGAATGCAGCAGCGGTAGAAGAAGTGAATGCAACCAGTGATACACAGATTGAAGCCGTAGAACAGCTGAATTCCGAAGCCAAGGATGTAGCCGATAATGCGGAGAACTTAATCGAAACCATTAGCGCATTCAAAGTTGAGTAAGTTTATACAATTACATATGTATCTTAAAAAGTGCAAAGGTTTTCTAGCCTTTGCACTTTTTTAATTGACTTTGCCTTCTGAAACCATTAAATTAGAAATAGTTGTAAATTTTGCAATAAAATTTTGGAGGTAAGACATGTTTTCATTTGATGAAATTCAGAACTTTGATCCAGAAGTTGCTGCAGCTATGAATAACGAGTTAGAGCGTCAGAGAAGTCACATTGAGCTCATCGCTTCTGAGAACTTCGTTAGTAAGGCTGTTATGGCAGCAATGGGAAGCCCACTCACCAATAAGTACGCAGAAGGATATCCAGGACATCGTTACTATGGTGGATGTGAGTTCGTTGATGTTGTTGAAGATCTTGCAAGAGAGAGAGCTAAGCAGCTTTTCGGTTGCGAGTATGTGAATGTACAGCCACATTCTGGTGCTCAGGCGAATATGGCAGTATTCTTTGCTGTATGTAAGCCAGGAGATACCATTATGGGTATGAATCTTGCACATGGTGGACACCTTTCTCATGGTTCACCAGTGAATTTCTCCGGTTCTTATTTTAATATCGTTCCTTACGGTGTAAATGATGACGGATTTATTGATTATGATGAATTAGAGCGTATTGCCGTAGAGTGCAAGCCTAAGATGATCGTTGCAGGTGCATCTGCATATGCAAGAAAGATCGACTTCAAGCGTTTCGCAGAAGTTGCTCATAAGGTTGGCGCAGTTCTCATGGTTGATATTGCTCATATCGCAGGCTTAGTTGCTGCCGGACTTCATGAGTCCCCAGTACCTTATGCTGATATCGTAACCACAACCACTCATAAGACCCTTCGTGGACCACGTGGTGGTATGATTATGGCTACTGCTGAAGCCAACGAGCGTTTCAACTTCAATAAGGCAATCTTCCCTGGTATTCAGGGTGGTCCTTTAATGCATGTAATCGCTGGTAAGGCAGTATGTTTCAAGGAAGCATTGGATCCTTCTTTCAAGGTATATGCGCAGAACATTATTGATAATGCTCAGGCACTTGCTAAGGGTCTTACCTCCAGAGGATTTGACCTTGTATCCGGTGGTACGGATAACCACTTAATGTTAGTGGACCTTCGTAGCAAGGATAAGACCGGTAAGGAAGTAGAGAAGCTTCTTGATTCTGTGAACATTACCTGTAACAAGAATGCGATCCCTAACGACCCTCAGAAGCCATTCGTAACTTCCGGTATCCGTCTTGGTACCCCAGCAGTTACTTCCCGTGGCTTTAATACCGCAGATATGGATGTTGTTGCACAGGCAATCAGCCTTGCAGTAGCAGATATCGATAAGAATGGTGCAGAAGCAGCAGCTCTTGTAAAGTCTCTTACCGAAAAGCATCCATTATACTAATCATTCATCGAATGAATTTAAGAGGATTTGGAACTTTCCAGATCCTCTTTTTTTATGGATTTTCTCTGCAAATGGAGTATACTAGGGATATGTTGTTGAATGAATCATATGGAGGTTTTGCATGGAATTTCGAGAAATGGTATTAAAGAATCGTAGTTATCGTGGATTTGATGAAAGTGTTGCAATTTCCAAGGAGGAGTTAATGGACCTGGTGGATTTAGCAAGAAATACGCCTTCCGCCAGAAATCTGCAGCCCTTAAAATATCATCTGTCCTATGAGAAGGAAGAAGTGGAAAGTATTTTAGCTTACACTCGTTGGGCAGGCGCATTGCCGGCATTGCATCTTCCAAAAGACGGACAGCATCCAACCGCCTTTATCTTAATCTGCAATGATGGACAATTAGCAGCGGATCCGAAAGCAAGCAGTAAGGACGTGGGAATTGTAGCCCAGACCATGTTACTTGGAGCCGTAGAAAAGGGACTTGGTGGAATTATGATTGGCGCCTTTGACCAAGAAGGCGTGAAGGAATATCTAAAGATTCCTGCGAATTTACAGCCACAACTGTTAATCGCCTTAGGAAAGCCGGTGGAAGAAATCCACTTAGTGGACATGAAGGATGGCCGTTATAATTATTACCGGGATGATGCGGGAGTACATTATGTACCAAAGCGCTCCATGGAGGAAATCCTTTTTTAAACGCTCCGCGAGTCTTGACTAATACCTGAAGTGTTTTTCGAAGAATCTGATATACAAAAAAGGTATCGAAGATGCTATGAAAAAAGTATCATTCTAAGAAAACTTAAAAAAGTACAAGTCCGGTAAGCCCCTTGAATTTGGGGTTTTCCGGACTTTCTTATTGGAAGATGCCAGAGAAAACGGAATGAATTCTTGAAATCTAGGGGTATTTGGAATAAAATATAGCAGTATGTACAAATCTAACAATAATGAGAGGTAGCAAGATGGGATATAATATTACCCTGATTCCAGGTGATGGAATTGGTCCGGAAATCGTAGCAGAAGCCGTCAAGGTTCTTGAGAAGGTTGCAAAGAAGTACGGACATGAATTTGATTTTACCAAGATTTTAATGGGAGGATGTTCCATTGATGCAACGGGCGTTCCATTGACGGATGAAGCACTTGCAACAGCCAAAGCTTCCGATGCCGTATTATTAGGAGCCGTTGGTGGTAAGGTTGGTAATTCGAAGTGGTATGATGTGGCACCAAATCTTCGTCCAGAAGCCGGTTTATTAAAGATTCGAAAAGGACTGGAACTTTTTGCCAATATTCGTCCTGCCTACCTATATGAAGAATTAAAGGGCGCATGTCCATTAAAGGATGAAATCATCGGGGATGGTTTCGATATGGTGATCATGCGTGAATTAACCGGTGGTATCTATTTTGGAGAGCGTCATACAGAAGAAGTGAATGGCGTATTAAAGGCTACGGATATGGATACCTATGATGAGAATGAGATTCGTAGAATTGCTGTAAAAGCATTTGAAATTGCCATGAAGCGTGGCAAGAAGGTAATCAGTGTGGATAAGGCCAATGTATTAGATACTTCCCGCCTTTGGAGAAAGGTAGTGAAGGAAGTGGCTGCAGATTATCCAGAAGTTACCTTAGAAGATATGTTAGTGGATAATTGTGCAATGCAGTTAGTAATGAATCCAAGACAGTTCGATGTGATTTTAACAGAGAATATGTTTGGTGATATTTTATCCGATGAGGCAAGTATGATTACCGGTTCCATCGGTATGTTATCTTCTGCAAGTCTTGGCGCTACGAAGCTTGGATTATATGAGCCAAGCCATGGTTCTGCACCGGATATTGCAGGTAAGGATATTGCTAATCCAATTGCCACCATTCTTTCCGCAGCAATGATGCTTCGTTATTCCTTAGATTTAGATCAGGAAGCAGATGCCATTGAAGCTGCCGTAAAGCAGGTTTTAAAGGATGGTTATCGTACGGTGGATATTATGTCCGAGGATGCAGGTCTGAAGCAGGTTAGCTGTCATGAGATGGGGGATCTGATTGCAGAACGGATTTAATGCCTCAAAGAACGGATTTAATCCCTCAAAGAACGTATTTATAAAAAGATGTATGTGTGAATAAAGGAGAATTTGTATGGGTAGTAGTGTTTTTAAGGGTGATCAGGCAGCCCCACAGCGTAGTTTGTTTAATGCCTTAGGTTTAACAGAAGAGGAGATGAACCGTCCGTTAGTCGGTATTGTTAGCTCCTATAATGAAATCGTTCCAGGTCATATGAATATCGATAAGATTGTTGCGGCAGTTAAGACCGGTGTTAGTATGGCTGGTGGTACTCCGATTGTATTCCCTGCCATTGCCGTATGTGATGGTATTGCCATGGGACATATTGGTATGAAATATTCTTTGGTAACTCGTGATCTGATTGCGGACTCTACCGAAGCAATGGCTATTGCACATCAGTTTGATGCATTAGTGATGGTTCCAAACTGTGATAAGAATGTACCGGGTCTTTTAATGGCTGCAGCCAGAGTGAATATCCCTACGATTTTCGTCAGTGGTGGACCAATGCTTGCAGGTCGTGTGAACGGACAGAAGACCTCTCTTTCTTCCATGTTCGAAGCTGTAGGTGCATATGCTGCAGGTAAGATCAGTAAGGAAGAGTTCCAGGAATATGAAGCAAAGACCTGTCCTACTTGTGGTTCCTGCTCCGGTATGTATACTGCGAATTCCATGAACTGTTTAACAGAGGCTCTTGGTATGGGCCTTGGTGGTAACGGAACCATTCCAGGGGTTTATTCCGAGCGTTTAAAGCTTGCTAAGCATGCAGGTATGAAGGTTATGGAATTATTAGAGAAGGATATTAAGCCTCGTGACATTATGAATGAGAAAGCATTCCAGAATGCTCTTACGGTGGATATGGCCCTTGGTTGTTCTACCAATTCTATGTTACATTTGCCTGCGATCGCACGTGAGGCAGGAGTAAAGCTTGACTTAAATATGGCCAATGCAATCTCTGCGAAGACTCCAAACCTCTGCCATTTAGCACCTGCAGGACATACTTATATTGAAGAACTCAATGAAGCTGGCGGCGTATACGCAGTCATGAATGAATTGAATAAATTAAATCTCTTACATACGGATTGCATTACCTGTACCGGTAAGACCGTGGGCGAGAACATTGCTCCATGTGTGAATAAGAATCCAGAGATTATCCGTTCGGTAGATCATCCATATTCTAAGACCGGTGGTATTGCAGTCTTAAAGGGTAATTTGGCTCCGGATACCGCTGTTGTGAAGCAGTCCGCAGTGGTACCTGAAATGATGGTACATGAAGGACCTGCAAGAGTCTTCGATTGTGAAGAGGATGCGATCGCAGCCATCAAGGGTGGCAAGATTGTGGAAGGCGATGTTGTGGTAATTCGTTACGAGGGACCTAAGGGTGGCCCTGGTATGCGTGAAATGTTAAATCCAACCTCCGCTATTGCAGGTATGGGACTTGGTTCTTCCGTAGCATTGATTACGGATGGCCGTTTCTCCGGTGCTTCCCGTGGTGCTTCCATTGGACATGTAAGTCCTGAAGCAGCTGTGGGTGGACCAATCGCATTGGTGGAAGAAGGAGATCTGATTAAGATTAATATCCCAGAACATTCATTGAATGTGGATATTTCTGACGAAGAGATGGAAGAGCGTCGTAAGAAGTGGCAGCCAAGAGAGCCTAAGGTGAAGACCGGTTATCTTGCTCGTTATGCAGCGATGGTATCATCTGCATCAGAAGGTGCAGTTTTAAATCGATTCTAAAAAGCAAAGTGTGAGGATTCGAAGTAAATAGGTTAATGGAGGAGTGAGACAATGCAGTTAAATGGTTCTCAGATTGTAGTAGAATGCTTGAAAGAGCAGGGTGTAGACACAATCTTCGGATATCCGGGAGGATGTATCTTAAATGTCTACGATGAATTATATAAGCATAAGGATGAGATTACTCATATCTTAACATCCCATGAGCAGGGTGCTGCCCATGCCGCAGATGGCTATGCGCGTGCTACCGGTAAGGTGGGCGTGTGTATGGCAACCAGTGGCCCTGGTGCAACCAATCTTGTTACCGGTATTGCTACCGCTTATTTGGATTCCATTCCATTGGTAGCCATTACCGCTAATGTAGGTGTTCCTATTCTTGGTAAGGATTCTTTCCAGGAGATTGATATTGCCGGTGTGACCATGCCAATCACCAAGCACAATTATATTGTAAAGGATGTGAATAAGTTAGCAGATACCATTCGTGATGCTTTCCGAATCGCACGTACCGGTCGTCCGGGCCCTGTACTGATTGATATTACCAAGGATGTTACTGCCAATTCTGCAGAATATGAGAAGAAGGTGATTGCTCCTGTAGAACCTGTTGTGGATCATTTAAAGGATGCTGATTTAGAAGAAGCAGTGAAGTTAATTCAGTCTGCTAAGAAGCCATTTATCTTTGTAGGTGGTGGTGCGATTCTTGCGAATGCAAGCGAGGAACTTCGTACCTTTGTGGACAAGGTGGATGCTCCAATCTGCGATTCTTTAATGGGTAAGGGTGCTTTCCCCGGAACGGATCCTCGTTATACCGGTATGATCGGTATGCATGGAACCAAGGCTTCCAACTTTGGCGTGAATAAGTGTGATCTGTTAATTACCATTGGTGCTCGTTTCTCCGATCGTGTAACCGGTAATGCCAGCAGATTTGCACCGAATGCGAAAGTCCTTCAGTTTGATGTGGATCCGGCAGAAATTGATAAGAATATTAAGACAACTGCCAGTGTAGTTGGTGATGTGAAGGTAATCTTAGAGAAGATGAATGCTTTACTTCCAGATCTTTCCCATAAGGAATGGATTAGTGAAGTTCAGGCCATTGCTGCTCGTTTCCCTCTTACCTATCATACAGATCTCTTAACGGGACCTTATATTGTAGAGAAGATTTACGAGGCAACCAAGGGTGAAGCGATTATTACCACCGATGTTGGACAGCATCAGATGTGGGCTGCACAGTATTATAAATATACCCAGCCAAGAACCCTTCTTACTTCCGGTGGTCTTGGAACCATGGGTTATGGTATTGGTGCATGTATCGGTGCCAAGGTTGGTCAGCGTGATAAGGTATGTATCAATATTGCCGGTGATGGATGTTTCCGTATGAATATGCAGGAAATCATGACCGCTACCCGTTATAATATTCCAATTATTGAAGTGGTGATCAATAACTCCGTACTTGGTATGGTTCGTCAGTGGCAGACCTTATTCTATGGAAAGCGTTATTCCAATACCATCTTCGACGATGGAGTGGATTTTGCTAAGATTTCAGAAGGTATGGGAGCGAAGGCATATACCATATCCACGAAGGAAGAGTTTGATGCTGCGATCAAGGAAGCCATCGAATTAAATGTTCCTTGTGTATTAGATGTTCACATCGATAAGGATGATAAGGTATTCCCTATGGTTGCTCCAGGTACTGGAATCAGTGAAGCATTTGACGAGAAGGATCTTGCAGAGAAGGAAAATAATTAATCTTCTTTGTTTGGATTGTGGTTGACATTGAAAATTGCTAGTTATATTATTAACATTAATTTCTTATTTGTTATATTTCCCAATGGGATTTATATATTTCCATCGCTGTCATGAGAATTCTAGGACAGGGATGAGACTTTGATTTTGTGGAGGCATATGAAAAATGGCAAGAGTGTACAATTTTTCAGCAGGTCCAGCAGTACTTCCAGAGGAAGTGCTAAGAGAAGCAGCAGATGAGATGTTAGATTACCAGGGTTCTGGCCAGTCCGTTATGGAAATGAGCCATCGTTCCAAGGTATATGACAAGATCATCAAGGAAGCAGAAGCCGATTTAAGAGAGCTTATGAACATCCCTGACAATTATAAGGTATTATTCCTTCAGGGTGGAGCAAGCCAGTTCTTCGCAGAAGTTCCTATGAACCTGATGAAGAACAAGAAGGCTGGTTATATCATTACCGGTCAGTGGGCAAAGAAGGCTTATCAGGAAGGTAAGATCTACGGTGAGGCTGTAGAACTTGCATCTTCAGCAGATAAGACATTCTCCTATATTCCAGATTGCTCTGATCTTCCAATCACAGATGATATGGATTATGTATATATCTGTGAGAATAACACCATCTATGGTACGGAGTATAAGGAATTACCTAATACGAAGGGAAAGATTTTAGTATCCGATATCTCTTCTAATTTCTTATCCAAGCCAGTGGATGTTACCAAGTACGGTGTTGTATACGGTGGTGTTCAGAAGAATGTTGGTCCAGCAGGTTGTGTAATCGCAATTATTCGTGAGGATTTAATTACGGATGATGTATTACCAGGTACTCCTACCATGTTAAAGTGGAAGACTCAGGCAGATGCTGATTCCCTTTACAATACTCCTCCTTGCTATACAATCTATATCTGCGGTAAGGTATTTAAGTGGTTAAAGAAGAATGGCGGCTTAAAGGCTATGCAGGAAAGAAATATCGAGAAGGCTAAGGTTTTATATGATTTCCTTGACGAGAGCAAGCTCTTTAAGGGTACCGTTGTTAAGGAATGCCGTTCTTTAATGAACGTTCCATTCGTAACCGGTAACGAAGAACTGGATGCTAAGTTCATTAAGGAAGCAACCGAAGCTGGTTTTGTGAACTTAAAGGGTCACAGAACTGTGGGTGGTATGCGTGCATCCATCTACAATGCAATGCCTAAGGAAGGCGTTGAGAAGTTAGTAGCATTCATGAAGGAATTCGAAGCAAAGAATGCTTAAATCGTGTATATATTAACTGGAATGGAATGTGATCTCTTCGACGAATGATAGTTTCTGGTTCGAGGAAATGTGTTTCATGGATAAGATCTAAAAAGGAGTTAATCATTATGATTAAAGTGAATTGTCTCAATCCAATCGCTAAGGTTGGTATGGAATTATTACCAGCAGATTTTGGTACTACTGGAGAATTTGCAGAAGCTGATGCAGTATTAGTTCGTTCCGCAGCAATGCATGAATTAGAATTACCAGATCAGTTACTTGCTGTAGCAAGAGCTGGTGCAGGTGTGAATAATATTCCTTTGGATAAGTGTGCTGAGAAGGGTATTGTCGTATTTAATACTCCTGGTGCCAATGCCAATGGTGTTAAGGAACTGGTTGTAGCAGCAATGCTTCTTGCTTCCCGTGATATTCGCGGCGGTATGCAGTGGGTAGAAGAGAATAAGGATGATGAGACCATCAATAAGACCATGGAGAAGGCTAAGAGTAAGTTCGCCGGAACAGAAATTCAGGGTAAGACTCTTGGTGTGATCGGTCTTGGTGCAATCGGTGTACTTGTTGCCAATGCAGCAGTAGCTATGGGCATGAACGTTGTTGGTTGTGATCCATTCCTTTCTGTACAGAATGCATTAAACCTTTCTACCAAGGTGAATATTGTGAAGTCCAATGCAGATGTATATGCAGCAGCAGATTATATTTCTGTTCATGTACCTCTCTTAGATGATACCAAGGGTATGATCAATAAGGCATCCCTTTCTATGATGAAGGATAATGTAATCATCTTAAACTTTGCTCGTGATCTTTTGGTTAACGAAGAAGACTTAAAGGAAGCTTTAGAGTCCGGTAAGGTTCGTAAGTATGTTACGGACTTCCCTACCAAGAATATCTTAACTGCTAATAATGTCATTGCTCTTCCACATCTTGGAGCCTCTACCCAGGAATCAGAAGATAATTGTGCAATTATGGCAGTAAAGGAAATTGTAGATTATATTGAGAATGGTAATATTAAGAACTCTGTGAATTATCCAGCATTGGATATGGGAGTTTGCAACAAGGCCAGCCGTGTTTCCGTTGCTCATAAGAATGTTCCTAATATCATTAGCGCATTAACCACAGCTTGTGGTGCTGCCGGTGTGAACATTGCAGAGATTAATTCTAAGGCTAAGGGCGATTACGCATATACCATGATGGATTTAGATTCTGTTCCTACGGATGAAGTATTGGATCAGATTGCTAAGACCGCAGGTGTGATTAAGGTTCGTAAGGTAAAGTAAATTCCTTGGGTTCGGAAGAATAGAAAGTAGTTATGGAGTAAATGTTTTATTCCTTTAAAATCCCGATGAAGACTCATATGTGAGAACTTATGAGTTTTCAAATCGGGATTTTTTTATGGGATATATTATGATATAATAAGTTGTTATGTGCTTGAAAAGATGGGGAGTTTTCTTTTTGGGCAGGGATAAAAAATATTTAGGGAGAAAGATTATGGCAAATCAGAAAAAAGTAATTCAGGAATTGGCGAATCGCTGGAGTTTTATGTACAACAAGAAAAATGCTGTTACATTGGGCGTATATCGTGGTTTTACGATTGCAGTGTATCCTTCGCTACTGAAAAATACGGGAACGGTGGAATTAAAATTCTATGCAGGGGATGTTTCAGGCATAAGTATCGGTATGGGAGAATACGGTTTGGATGATGGTTGCAGAATGGTAACTGCACAGGATTTTTATTCTTTGAACCTTCCTTCGGAGATTTATTTTCGGGTTGATCAGGGAGAGATTGTGGTAGCAAGAGTGTGCCAAGGCAAGGTGAATGATCTGGTGGCTTCTTTAGTGGATGCGGTGGATAAAATTATTACCGTGTTAGAGAATAACCATTATGTGAATGTGGATTGTATGGGTCAACAGGGTGTGGGACACTTAATTATTATCCAAGGGGAGAAGAAGATTGCGACCGCAGCCTCTGCAGCGGCCCTTTCTAAGAGTTTAAAACAGGGAGAACAGGAAGCGCTGGCTCAACCGGAGAATGTGCTTCTTGGTAGTCTTGGTGCAATTGTTGGAAGTTTGGCTGGAATTGTTTTAGCCGTGATCTTTTCCTTAATGAATCGGGTAGCGTATGTTTCCGGGGCATTGGGTGGATTTTGTTCTGTTTGGTTGTATAAAAAACTGGGCGGTCGGAATTCATTAATTGGTTGCATCATCGGATGTATTGCCAATGTGGTGGCAAGTTATGGTTCCGCAGTACTATGTTCTGGACTGGATCTTTGGAGAATATATAAATCTTCGGGCTACAATGTGGATTTTTCCTATGTATTGTTCCATGCCAAGGAAATTTATGAATTGTATGGGGAATTGGATGCTTATTATCACAATTTCTATATGACCCTGGGATTTGGTGTGGTTTCCTCACTGATCATAGTTATTTCGTCCTATGCTTCTGAAAAGAGTAAGTATAGTGTAAAGAAATTGGATGTGTAAAGTGAAATCGTTTTTCTCCCGACCTTTGTTTCCTATGGAAGCGGAGGAAGGGAGATGATACGAAGTTTTAAAGTTGTGAAAGAGGATGCTTATGACTATTTGGCTGATACATTGCATATTATTTTTGTGTAGCCTGTGTGGCTGGATTTGGAGTATGCATATAATCTTCCGAAAGACTCCCATTTATTTGCTTCCTTGTATAACAATTGGCTTTTTAATGCAGATTTTATTGGTGTCCGGATATGTTCATATTCTTCCTTGGATGGCTAAAACAATATACTTGGCGGGATTTTTATGGTCTGTCATGGCAATTGTTTTTGAAATAAAGCGGATACATAGGAAGAAAGATATTATTATCCAAGGATGGATATGGAACTTTCTCGTTATTCTTCTTGGAATGATTATTTTTACCATATGGATTTATGGAATCCATATGGATACCCATGATGATTATTCTCACTGGGCACTGGTGGTAAAGCGGATTTATACCATGCAGGCGTTTCCTACCGCTTCCGATTCCATGATTCAATTTCAGAGTTATCCCCTTGGAATTAGCGTATGGGATTATTATGGTTGCAATATGATCGGATTTAGTGATTGGACCATGCAATGGATGCAATTTTTACTTAATCTTTCCTGTTTCCTCCCGTTATTTTATTGTTTAGGGGGGAATAAAAGAGCGTGGAGTCCCTTATTAGTTTTATTTAGCATATTAATGTTAAATGGAAATGTTCCAATTATCAAATCGCTTAGTGTGGATACCATGATTGCATTGGTTGGTTCTCTTCCGGTGATTTTGCTACTGGAGAGGATTCGCTGGAAAGAATATCAGGATCGAAGGATACTTGCTTCCTATATGGAATCGAAGGAGGCGTATTGGGGCATAGGGATTCTTTTGGCGATGAATCTGATGATCAAAAATAGCGGTTGGTATTTTTTGATTTTGTGGAGCGTATTCGCCTTGTGGATGCTTCCGGAGTCGCTTGTGAATCGGATCAAAAATATCCTTCAGGTATGGATCCTACCAATCCTTGTTACAGTATTTTGGAAGATCTATTCCTATGTTAACTTACCGAATAGCGAAATGAGTAATCATGCTTTTTCTATTAGCCGGTATGGAAAGATTCTTGCTACAAGGCAGGGGGAGGATCTTTCCAAGTTCTTCTACTATTTTTTAGGGAATTCTTATGGGATAGAGTGCTACTATGTATGTCTGCTTCTTTTGATCATATGGATTTTATGTTATGTGATGCGAAAGACAACATTTGCACGGCGGCTTTTACAGATTAGTGTAACGACATATATTACCTGGATGTTAGCTTTGATGGCAATGTATCTATGCTCGATGACGGATAGTGAAATCGACAAGGTTGTTAGTATGGATCGTTATCGGCGAACGATGGAACTCTTTCTTTATATGATATGGACGTATTACCTGGTAGGATATCTTAGTAATCATAAAATGAAAGATATTTTTTCTAAAATGAAAGATATTATTCCTAAAATGAAAGATATTTTTCTTAAAAAATGTGCCGCAAAGGATGTTCAACCCCTGATTTCTCATAGCATTTTGCCACTGATGTTTATTGGATTGATTTCAATTCTTGTATCGTTACCGAAAGATTGGTATGATCCATGGAATATTTGGCATATGAATATAGATCTACGTAAGAATTTAGAACAGGGGTTTAGGGATGGTATAATCCATTCGGAGTCCAATCTTGTTATTTATTCTGAAAATAAATTCTTTTTGGAGAGTGGAACAACGGATGGAACAAAGCAACAATATTCGAATGAGTATTATTTAGCTCAATATGCGCTTAATACGAATCAGTTTATTGTATCGAATGATCTGAAAGAAATCGATCGGTTACTTCATCAAGGATATGTATGTTTTCTGGCTGGATATGAATTGGAAAATCAAGTACTTTTAGAAAAGTATCCTGAAAATTGTAAGGGTAACTGGATTTTTATGGTACAATAGTTTTTGGTGGTATGGGGGGAATGTATATGAAAAAATGTCCAATTCTTTATATTGTTGTACCTTGTTATAATGAGGAAGAAGTGCTTCCTGAAACAACAAGACGCCTGACGGAAAAGTTAGGGCACATGACAGAAGAAAAGATCATTTCAGAGTCCAGTCGCATTGTATATGTGGATGATGGCTCTAAGGATGGTACATGGCATCTGATTGAAGAGTATTATAAGGAGAATCCCTATGTTGTAGGAATTAAATCCTCAAGAAATCGGGGCCATCAAAACACCTTGCTGGAAGGAATGTTTACGGTGGTGGATGATTGTGACGTGATCGTTACCATGGATGCAGATCTTCAAGATGATATCGAGGTGTTGGATGAATTTATTCATGAATATCTCCATGGAAATGATATTGTTTATGGTGTTCGAAAGAATCGAAAGAAAGATAGTTGGTTTAAGAGAAGTACAGCACATGCTTTTTATCATATGATGCATCTTCTTGGGGCAGAAGTGGTTTATGATCATGCGGATTATCGCTTGATGAGTCAGCGTGCTGTGCATGCATTAATGGAATATGGAGAAGTGAATCTTTTCCTGCGAGGGATTGTTCCAATGATTGGATATCCTTGTACAACTGTGGAATATGAAAGAAATGAGAGATTTGCCGGAAGTTCTAAGTATCCACTGAAGAAGATGATTTCTTTTGCAACAGATGGCATAACTTCTTTATCAGTGAAACCGGTGCGTATGATCCTGGCACTGGGGGTAATGATCTTTTTGATCAGTATTTTGGTTATGATTTATTTTATTATTGGACATTTACGTGGAATGACGATTCCCGGATGGGCCAGTACAGTGGTGTCGATCTGGGGTATCGGTGGTCTTCAGCTTTTAGCAATTGGTGTGATTGGAGAATATATTGGAAAAATATATATGGAGACGAAGCGCAGACCTCGGTTTATCGTGGAAGAATATTTGAAAAAATGAGAGGAAGTAACGAGGGTTATGAAGAAGAATGTGAATCATACATTTGCTATTTGTGCATATCAAGAATCACCCTACCTTGAAGAATGTATACGTTCGATTATGAACCAGCATTGGTTGGGGGATGTCATCATGACAACGTCCACCCCTTCAGACTTCCTTCATAATTTAGCGAAGCAATACAATATTCCATTGTATATACGGAATGGGCAGCCTAATATTAAAGAAGATTGGAATTATGCATATGACTGTGCTAAGACCCAATGGGTAACGGTGGCGCATCAGGATGATGTGTATTCTCCGGACTATGTACGCTCACTGATGAAAGCATTAGAAAAGTATAAGGATGCGATTGCATTTACAACGGATTATCGGCCTTACATTGGAAATCGTGTTGTTGAGGGCAATGCCAATTGTAGAATCAGGCATTTTTTAAGAAGTCCATTAAAGAGTCGTATTTTATCCGGAAGTACCTGGTGGAAGAAGCATATCCTTGCTTTGGGAAATTCCATATGTTGTCCGACGGTGTCATATAATAAAGAACGATTGGGAGAGCATTTCTTTACATCGGAACTTTGTTATAATATCGATTGGGATACTTTTTTAAAATTAGGAGATATCAAAGGGCAATTTGCGTACTTTGATGCTCCATTAGTATATTATCGAATTAGTGAGGAAGCAACGTCGAGTGATTTTATAAAAAATCATAAAAGAGAGTTGGATGATGTTGCCATGTTTCAAAAATTTTGGCCGGATTGGATTGTACGAATCCTTATGAAGTTTTATACGAAGGCATATACTATTTATAACGAAGGGGAATAAGGGGTTTTATGGAAGATCAGAGATTAATTCATGATAATATTCGTTTAGCGACGAACGATTTAGAATTTATTTGGTGTGAATTGAAAGCTAGATGGATAAAGAAAAAAATAATGAAATCACTTGAGGAAGATCCTGGTGATTTGGAAAAAAAGGAGATTTTGACATATTTACAACAAAATCCAATGACTGTATTTCCATATGAATTTAAAAATCAATATCATATGGAGGGAGTCTCTGTTGCGAAAGAGAATAATTTATATTATGTAATGCATCATGGGAAAAAATTATTTTTAAAAAGTAAGTATCAGTCCGCGTTTCGAGCAAAACGATATTATAGTAATCTTTGCATGGAACAGGATGTACATTCCCCACATCGTTACTGTACAGATTCTTTCGTTCCCGAGAAGGATTGTATCATTGTGGATGTTGGTGGTGCAGAAGGTATTTTCTCTTTGGAATATATTGAACAGTGTAAGCATGCGTATATTTTTGAATGTGACCAGGATTGGATTGACGCAATGAAGTATACCTTTGCACCATATCAGGATAAAATAACGATTATTCCAAAGTTTGTAAGTAACATTAATAATGAGCAATATATATCTTTGGATGAATTTGTGAAAGAATATCATCTAGAGCAGGAAAAATTATTTATTAAGGTAGATGCTGAAGGATCTGAACCATTGATTTATGAAGGCATGAAACAGATTTTGGAGCAGAATCAAAAGTTTTGTCTGGCACTTTGTACGTATCATTGTGATTGGCATCATGATTATTTTACCAAAGAATTCGCTTCCTATCAGGTGGAGACTACTCCGGGCTATATGTTATATTATTACGATATGAATTATGCCTCTCCATACCTTAGAAGGGGCGTGTTAAGAGTAAGGAATGATTAAAGAGGAACTAAAAGGATGGAATGGATAAAGAAAAATAAGTATGAGTTGCTACTTGTAATAATCATCTTAATTCAATTGGTAACTTTGAATTATGTTTTTTGGGAGAAAAAAGAGTCTTTTCATTCGGATGAAGTGTATTCTTATGCTTCAGCGAATAGTTCCACGGGAACTTATCTGAGTATTGGTGGACGTAATAATTATGCATTACAAAATCAAGATGTATGGTTAACGGGTTCCTTTATGAGGGACTATCTTACTTGTAACGAAGAAGAACAATTTCATTATGGATATATTGTTAAGAATGAAACTGATATTCAGGCCCCTCTTTATTTTATGATCTTACATACCATCTGTTCTTTTTTTGTTGGTAAATTTTCCTGGTGGTACGCATTCTCCATTAATTTAGTTGCCGCCGTGCTTACTATGATTTTTTTATATTTATTGGTATGGGAATTAACCAGACAAAAAACATTTGCTTTAGCAGTATGTGTAAGTTATGCATTTTGTATGTGGGGAATTGATACCTTTATCTATATTCGGATGTATGCGCTGGTGACTGCTTTTGGTACAATTAGTTCTTATCTTCATGTGAAACTACTACAGGGAAAGCATCGTTTGATTCCGATGATCGGATTGATTACGCTTCTGGGGGGATTAACCCAGATGTATTTTCTGGTTTTTGAAGGCCTCATCTCTGCATGCTTCTGTTTTTACTATCTTTTTCAGAAAAAATGGAAACTTATGTGTTCTTATGGGATTGCCCAGCTTATGGCAGTTGTACTTTTTCTTATCGTACATCCATATGTATTTGCTGAAGTGACTGCAGTGAATGATAAGATGGATCAGACCATGGGATTTGTACTGGAATGCAAGTATTTATTACGGGCCTCTTTACTGGCGATTGCAGATATTGATCTTCCCATCTATCCATGGGGACTTCAGATTTATCTCACGGAAGCGATATTGATTTTAGCGGTGATCTTGATTCCGATCAATATCGTATTTCGGAAAGAAATAAAAAAGATAAAATTATACGAAAGGATATGGAACTGGATCTGGCGGAATGTAAAGCTGCTCTTTACGGAACGAAACTATTTTTTCTTTGTCCTTGGCATTGTCATTCCATTCTATCATTTCATTACGGTGCGAACCTCTTATCCTACAAGTATGGGAATTTATACGGTGCGATATGTTTTTCTTCTATATCCTTATGTAATTCTTCTTGGAATGATGCTTATTAAAGGATTCTTTCATATTCTTATGAACTTGTTAAAGTTGGAAGAAAAAAAATATAGTACATATATTTCAACACTTTTGATCAGTATTACGACTTTCGTGTTTATAAGTTATTCACTGAACTGCGGAAATAAGGGATTCTATTTTCCGAAGAAGAATCTTATTGGAGTGGATGCCATGTCATTAGGGGATCTTCCTAAAGGGGCGGATTATATTACGGTTTATGCAGAACCATTTTTATTAGATTTTATGAGTGTTTATCTGATGGACAGTAATCAAATATATCCGACAACCCCGAAGGGGTTACTTGGTTCTGAAGAGAAGTTATCCTCATTTCATTCGGAGGAAGCATATTTATTATTGCCAGTTCCCAGAGCAATTGATTTAATGATCGAATCCGATGAGAGGAAAAATGAGGATAAAATGAATGATTCTGACGATAATACTACGGAGTATACTTTGAATGATGAGGAATTGGTACAGTTTCAGAAAGAGAGTTATGATTATTATTCTACCGCTGTACAGGATCATTATATGAAAGAATACCGGGAATTTTTTAAACAACATCATATCGGAAATACGTTTGATTATGTGGGATATACGGAGATTTTTGGACGACTTTCCTATGTGATTCAAATTGATTAATTATTTGTTTAAAAAAAATTTACAAATAAAAAAAACTATGATATTATATAGAAGTAAATTTTGATTTAATGATGACGTTAAATTATTAAATTAAGTGATGGGAGAAGAGATGGCTACATTTAATTATCGTGCTTTAATGCCGGATGGCAGAGAAGAAAAAGCAAATATCAATGCAGTTGATATCGAAGAAGCAAGACAGATGATCAAAGCCAAGGGTGGTATGATCGTTGATATTAATGAAGCTGGAGCGCTGGACAAGGAGATTGAGATTCCTTTTTTACAGCGAAAGAAGAAAGTAAAATCAAGAGACCTTTGCGTATTTTGTCGGCAGTTCGTAAGTATTTTGAATGCCGGTGTAAGTATTGTACAGGCTTTGGATATGTTGGCTGAACAGACAGAGAATGTAAGACTTCAGGAATGCTTAAAAGAAACGAAGGATTGTGTTGAAAAGGGTGATACTTTATCCGCAGCATTTTCCAGAAATCCGGATGTATTTAGCCGATTGTTTATCAGCATGGTGGAGGCTGGTGAAGCTTCCGGTTCTTTGGAAATTGCAATTAGTCGAATGGCTATTCAGTTTGAAAAAGATAATCGATTAACCAGTTTGGTTAAGAAGGCGTTAACCTATCCGATTATTTTGATTATTGTATTGATTCTCGTTGTAATTGCAATTTTAGCATTTGTAATGCCAACCTTCGTGGATATGTTTGCATCCATGAATGTGCAGCTTCCAATTATGACTCGTCTGTTAATTGGTGCAAGTGAATTCGTTACCCATCGTTGGTATGTGTTAATTGCCATTGTTGTAATTATTGTAGTTGCATGGAAATTATATTCTCATACGGAAACAGGTAAATATCAGATCGCAGGTGCTCAACTTCGAATTCCTGTTATGAAGAATCTGGTTGTTAAGACCGCTTGTGCAAGATTTGCTCAGACCTTACAGACATTGTTAATGGCCGGTATGTCCATGATGGATGCTTTGGATATTTGTTCTAAGACCATGGACAATGTAATTTATAAGGATGCGTTATTGGATGTAAGAGATAATGTTTCTCTTGGTTCCGCATTAAATACAGAACTTTTAAGAACTCAGTTATTCCCACCAATGATCGTACATATGGTTGGCATCGGTGAGGAAACCGGTAATCTGGAACAGATGTTAGAGTCCTGTGCAGATTATTATGATGAAGAAGTGGAGAATGCAACACAGCAGTTAACTGCAGTGTTGGAACCGGCTATTACCTTAGTAATGGCCGGCGTAGTATTAGTCGTAGTACTTGCGATCTATACACCAATGATTTCGCTGTACGACAACATCGGTTAATCCAATTGGCTGTACCCGTCAATTGATTAATAATAATATATTTTCTTTAAGGGAGGAAGTTATATAATATGAAGAATAATAATGGTTTCTCATTAGTTGAGTTGATTGTTGTAATTGCTATTATGGCAATCTTAGTAGGTGTACTTGCACCATCAGTTTTAGGTCAGATTGATAAGGCTAACGTTGCTAAGGATAAGCAGGCTTGTGATGCAGTTCTTACTGCTTTCGCTACAGCTTATGCTGATCAGGATGTTACTACTGGTAAGCCTTCTGCTTCCGGCGCAATTACAAGTGTAATTACTTTCGCTGACTCTGGTAGCCAGGCTGCAGTAACTACTTCTGGTTCTACCTTTACTGATGCTGTAAGAACTATTCTTGGTTACAGTAATGTTGTTTGGGCATCTAATACCTTCAAGGGTAGTTCCCAGAGCATTACTTTCAACCCTGTAACCGGTAAGTTTACTCTTACTGTTACAAGTAGTGCTGGTTCTACTATTTACACCATTTCTAAGTAATTTAACTTGAAGTATTAATAGCATTAAGCGCTTCTGATGTTCATACTATTTACTGAATTTCCGTGATCGGAACTGGGTACATCAGTATTGATTGAAAGGATGAAGCGCTTTTGCTATGTTTTACATGAAATCGCTTACATAGTGATTCTATTAGCTGAAAAAGCAGACAATTCAACTCCGTTCGTTTATTGCGACCCAAGAATTAGGGGAGATTCGCACCGGGGAGATAAACCGAGAATGGATAATTCTTCGGGTTCAATAAATATGAATAATAATTAGGAGGCTAATAATGGCTAAAAAGGAAAAGCTGTCAACAAATCAAAAAAATCGGTTTTTGACAATCAATTTCAACAATGAGTTCATTAAGTGCGTGGAACTCTCAAAAACAAATAAGGGCTTAATTGTACATAAGCTCTTTAGTATTACCATGCCAGAGCGTGCATATCGTGATGGTATTATTCGTGATCGTAATGCAATTGCGAAGGAACTTACGATTGCATTACAGAGAAATGGTGTACAGACAACCAATACCATATTCACCATTTCTTCTTCTAAGATTGCTACGAAGGAAGTTATTATTCCGGCTGTAAAGCCTAACAAAGTAGCAGCACTTGTTAAATCGAATGCAACAGATTATTTCCCTGTTAATATAGAAGAGTATGTGATTGATCATACCGTTCTGGAGACAATTGTGAATCCAGATGATAAGAAAGATAAGAAGTTAAAACTTCTTGTTATTGCTGTTCCAAGTAAGATGATCGAGGATTATTATGATTTTGCCTCCACAGCTGGACTTAAGGTGGCATCCATTGATTATCTTGGTAATTCTACGTTACAGATTCTTCGTACACAGTCCGATGTTGAATCTTCCGTAATGATTCAGATTGAAAATGACTCTACGATCATTTCTGTATTTGAGAATGATATTTTACAGTTACAGCGTACGGTTCCTTATGGTAAAACCATGGTGGTTAAGGCCGTTATGGAAAAGAGAAAAATCTATAGTTACGATGTAGCATTGGATATTCTTACGAAAGAAACTTTGGTTCATCCTGAATTTGATGGGGATGAAGTAACTGAATCCATGAAGTTCTTAGTCAATAATGTACAGCGTATTATGGATTATCAGTCATCCCGTAATAGTGGAAAACCAATTGAGAAGGCATACATTGTTGGTAATGCTACATTAATTCTTGGTTTGGAAGATTTATTTAAGAATTCCTTAAATGCTCCTGTTGAGTCCATTAGTTTCTTAAAGGGTGTAACGGCTGATAAGAAGACTTATATTGAAGAGACTCACCTTACTACCTACATTGCCAATATTGGTGCGGTTATAGATCCTATTGGATTTACTCCTAAGTCCATGGCAGTGGAGAGTACGACGTCACGTGGGGGTAACAGTAGTGATGCAATGGCAGGTCTCTTAAATGCTTTGACTATTCTTGGTATTGTTGCCGCAGTATTTTTTGTTGTAGTACCTCTTTATCAGAGAAACAAAGCTGCAAGTGAACGTGATGAAGCACAGGCAGAATTGGACAGAGTTGTTGTTATTGAACAAGTTTTGGAAGAATTTAATGCTGCCAAGACCGCATATAATGATGTGAATGATTTTTATCAGTTATCTAGAAATGAATATGATATTATTCCTAGTTTTATTGCTGATATGGAAAAAATCCTTCCTCAGGGTGTTTGTTTGAACAGCTTTGAATTTAATAATGCAGAAGAGGGATTAGTATCCTTCAAGGGTACTTCTACGAATAAAACTGCAGTTGCTAAATTCCTTCTTCAGGCTGAAGAATTAACTACTGCTTATGGTAATGCTAGTTTTGTTTCTACGATTGATGATGTGATTGATGAGAATGAAGAAGAGATTGTTGAGTTCCAGTGTACTATTATTCTTAAAAATGATGAGTTAGAGAATCGGGGATATGTTTCCAAAGCAGAAAACGGTGAAGCAGCTTCCTCAGGTGAAGGCGTAACTGAAGAAACTCAGGCTGCACCAGCAAATTAGGAGGATTTAGAGCATGAATAAGGAAACATCTAGTAGAGATATCAAATTATTAGGATTTGTTTTGGCAATAGTAATTGCAGCTGGTGCTTACTTTTTTGGTACGAAACCTTTAAATGAAGAGACCAATGCAATTAAAGCCGAAACACAGCAGATTAAAGCAAGAATTGATGAGTTAGCTGTGTTCCGTCCAAAACGTGAAGCGTATGAAACTGATACACAGAATTATATAACGGAAAGAGAGAATATTATTCATCAGTATCAGGAAGGTAAGGGTGGTTTTTCTCAGGCAGATACCATCGAGACCTTTGTTGATTTAGAAGAGAAGAATGAAATTTTTATTACTTCTGTGGAATATGCTAATGTGGACAATTCGTATGAATTTCTCTCCATGCCAGGATTTAGAGGCTTGACTGCAGATATCCAGTTGGAATTTGAAGGTGAATACGATAATACCAAAGTATTTTTAAATGATATTCTGACTAACGTAAGTGATCCTACTGCAATTGAATCTCTTGAAATGGAATATTCATTAGATACTGGAGTTATTACATCTACTCTTGGCTTAAAGTATTTTGCACTTCAGAGTGCTACGGCTCCTAATCCGGCAGAACCAATTGAGATGGAATGTGGTGTAGAAAATATCTTTAGTTCTGAAGGCGGTGTTGCTAGTCCTAAGACTATGGCGGAAAACTTCCAGTACATTCGTTCTGATTATGACCTATGTGCAGTTGTAAGTCCTAATGGTGCAGACCTTGATGCAATCATTATGGGTACTTCAAATAATTCTAAGGCTAAGGATTCCATTAGTGTTGATGAGAATGGTGAAACCGAGCTTACTGTAACATTTATGGGTAAGGAAGGTAAGTATACTGTTAATTATCAGTTAGGTGATGAGAAGTATCCTACCAAGAATTTTGATAAGGGTGCTACCATTAAGGTTGGTGATACTTTAGATTTCTTAATTCAGAGTACTGAACGTTCTGATAAGAAGGATAAGGTTGCTTTAACCGTTAATTTCGTCAATGAAACAGATATGGAATTAAATGTTTTAATTGCTGATGATGATGAGAATTCTCCAAGAGTATCCGTAGGTGATCGCAAAGGCGAAGTTAAGATTTATCGTTAAATATTAAATAGGTACAGGTAACCGTGAAAAAACACGGTTACCTATATCTATATATAATACTTTTATTCGATGTTAAGCATCTGTATATATGAGTATATATATGGATTCATGGGATCGAATGATAACCAGAGAATAAGTTTTAAGAGTAGGGGTATGAAGTATGAGACGTCTTGATAACAATGGATTTTCGCTTTTGGAAATTATTGTAGCACTTGCAATTCTTTCAATTGTAGGTACGGTTATTTATAACGGCTTTTTACAGGGTTTATGGACCTATAATAAAGCAACGGATATGCAGAATCGTGAAGCTACGGCCAATTATGTCGCAGAGTGGTTTAATACTCATTCTCTTCGTTGGTTGAGTCTTGATTCAACATATAATCCTTCGGCTGTGAATGGTGACATTGAGTTCAAAACACAGAGCGCTGCGCAATCTATGCGTGGAACTGTCAAAACAAGTGGAGGAATGCTTTCTTATACGGATGTGGGATTGATTTTTGATTCTGCAACGGGTTCTAATTATAAAGTGACAGATTCTAATTCATCCCCTTTTGGTATTGGTGATCTTGTTAAAGATAAGCAGGTGAAGGTTTCAAAGATCAGTTATACCGGAATGCCTATTAATATTACCAATGGTGATTCTTCTAATCCTGAATTTTATGTGGATGTTACTCTTACTCCTGTGGAAGCTTCGAAGGCAGGTGTTGGTTCCACATACAAGCAGACCACATTGGATTCTACCGGCGAATATTTTCAGTTAGCACCATCTTATGTGGATGAGAATGGTGTGACCCATTCTTCGGACCCATCTAGTGCGGATTATGATGCGAATTTTGCAGTAAAGACCAATAATTATGTGGTACCGGATATCCGTAATATGTATGATGGTGATGGTGTTGTTGTTACGGATGAAATCAATCAGTATGATACTTTAGTTTTAAATGATATTAAGAACCTGATGGTTGAAAAAATTGATGCTTATAATGCAAGTTTAGGAGCAACTGCATCTGATGCAACCCTTGCAGATACTGCCAGATTTGCAGGTGATTTTGATACGGATTTTGGATATTACTATACCGGAAACACCACTGCGGGTAATGATATTCAGAAAACAACCACGATTACCTTAAAGCAGGTGGGTACTGGTGCTGATACCGATCCAATTTCATATGTTTATGTGGTTACCGTGGAATATGAAGTTAGTTGTAATCTTCCAGTGTATAATGTTGCTGGAACAGGTACGATCGCTGGTCTTCCTGGAACGATTACGGTAAATAATAATAGTATGACTGTTACTACCTCCGGTTCCAAGTACACCGTTACTTATATTGAAGACTTGGATTCTTTGATCTCTAATGATGTGGATGGCTTAGTTTCACAGGGAGTGTTAGCAAGTAATTCCTTCAGTGGTTCTAATTATAAGGGCTCTTTTGGTGGTGTTCTTTATCGTAGCCAGTTGATCTCCGATGCTGAGCGAAATTTAACCAATCTCTATATTATCTATGAACCATTTGATAAATATTCCAATACCGGTGTTGCTGGTACGAATACTTTACTTTCAAAAGATAAGGTTGTTATTGATGGTGGTACAGGAACGGTTCCGGTGAATGTATATTTTGTTGTTCAGAAGGTAAAGAATACAGCTGGAACGAAAGAATATGATCTTTCTAGTTCTAATCTTACTTTAAAGAATAATGCAATGAAAACGGGAACAACCCATGATTTCCAGGCTGTTTCTGTATATACGAATAGTGAGAACTTATTAAAAAATAGTAGTAATAGTAATTCTCTGTTGAATCGTTATAATTATTTGACGAATTCCTATGGTAATGCCAGAACGAATTATTATGCTATGGAGATTAAGTTATACAAAGCGGCTACTTATGATACTACTGCTGGTGCTACGAATACTGCTATTTATACGTTGAATACATATAAGGGGGAGTAAAACTGTGAGTAAATTGTCTTTACGAAAAAATAACCAAGGTTCTACATTGGTATTTGTAATTGTTACAATTATCTTTGTTGGTTTACTTGCTTCATTGATTTTAGCAATGTCCGTGGCATCATTTCAGATCCGAAATGTGGATGTACATTCTAATCAGAATTTCCTGACGGGTGAAACCTATTCGGATGAAGTTTATAATTATCTTGGAATGACCACGTTAGGTGTTTTAGGTGAATCCTATAATTCTGTAATGGGTCAGTTAAAGGGTGGAAATATTGCTAGTGATGACTCTTTAAATAAGGAATTAAAGCATTCATTCTATAAGAATATGCTTACCTTATTCCGTATTCATAAACAGTCAGAAGTTACTTCTGCTGCTTATGTTCTTGGGGCACCTTCTAGTAGTAGTAGTACTTCTTTGGATTTAGTTCATCTTGTGAATAGTTTTGATACTGCTACGATGACATCCGCCAATGCACAGATTGAAGAAATTGTAAAGATTATTGATCAGGGTATTGGTATTGATTACAATACGCCTACCAATTTATCTGGTTTAAATGTTGTAAATCCTCAGATACAGTCTATTTCCCTTGATATTTATGGGGATGTATATTGTAATTTAAAGGGTATTGTTGTTATTGAAGAAACTGTGGATGCTGATGGCGATGGTAATCCTGATGTGGATGTGAATGGTAATGTAATCAAAAAGAATAAGTATATCTATGATTATGATGGAAGTAAGATGGCTGCAGGTTCTATTGGAACTTATAAGGACTATTATCCAACCATCTTAATTAAGGATATTCGAATTAATTATGTTGGATATATCGATAGTAATTATGATGGCGCTTATAATAGTAACGATCAGCAGTATGAATCCAGCTATACCTTTGATGCATTAATCCGTTATCCGGATTGGGATTTTAATTATGTGAATCCTGCTTCCAGTGGTTCCGATTTAAATACTTTTATTGATTATGTATTGATTTCGGATTCTTTTATTAATTTTAAAAGTGGTAGCCCTACTGTTAGGGGTAATATTGCTGCCGGATCCAACCTGAATGGTTTTGCATCTTCTTCAGCAAAGGATATTACAAGTGGTATTGTGGTATCTGCAGGATCTCATGTTACTATTAATGCCAATGCTAATAATCGGTATATTCCTCTTGCAGTAGTAACTTCGGATGATATTCTTGTGGATAATAATGGTCAGACGGATTCAAGCTTAACGATTAATGGTAATAGAGGTGCTCATACTGGAGATGCAACATATGAGAATTTCTATGTGAATCGCGCACAGGTTTGGGCTAATAACATTAAAGTAACACGTGATACCGCCGGTAATGCGACTACTAGTAGTAATCGTATCGGTTCTACGATTAATTTGCTTGGTGGTGATTTGGAAGTTTATCTGCAGGATGATCTTCAGGTGGATAGTAATGGTAGTTCCATTACTATGTCCAATGTAGGTGGAGGAACGGGTGGATATCTTTTTGCCTATAGTATGAGAACAGGTGCTACGGATGTGGATCGTAGTTATAGTAGTGCTGTAATTGTTAACGGTGTGAATTCTAAGTTGACCTTGAATTTAAATCGTCTCTATATTTGTGGTATTTCTTATGTTGTTCATACGAAAGCGCAAACTGGTGTCAGTGATGCAGCAGTACGTACGGGTGAATCCCTTACTGTACGAGGGGATCAGGCTCTATACTTAGTACCACCAGAATTGGATGCTTTTGCAACGAATGGTTATAATAATCCATTAAAGATGGCTACTACGACAGCTGCGGGAACGGTTACAACCAATGATGCTACCACAGTAAATAATATTGTGCTTGCTGCTGTTACCGAACTTAATACTGCTATGACGAATTATGGTGGAACAGGACGATATGCAGGTTTCTTAATGCCAGGAGATCTTGATACGACGAACCCTATTAAGACGATTACGGTAAATAAATCGAATGCTTCTGGTACTAAGACTACAACTTATACATATTTTTATATGAATTTTTCAACCGTTGCGCGTGAAACTGCTTATGCAGATCGTATAATTACAGCGGCTACTGCTGCTACGAAGGGTAAAACAACCATCGTTGCAGGTATTGTGAATCGAGCAGAAGCGAATCTTTCTTCCATGGTGGAGATGACACCGGCAGAGATTGCTAGCGGCACGACGCCTGTTATTGCAGATGTATCTGCTTTGTCCCAGACCACTACTGGTACGGTATTATTTAGCGCTCTTGGTGGTGAAGAGGAAGGTGATCTTGATCATGATCATTATTTCAGTGCTGCGGATGCTAATTTAGTAACGAACCAGGCGGATTCCATGAGAAATCGTTATCGCTTGATGAAGTCCATGTTACTTCCAACGAATATTGATGTTTCTCTTGCAAGTCCGGAATTAGTTGCCGATTATAATAATATTATGCGGTATGATCTTGCGGCTACCTTTAAGTATTATGCAGGAAAAGCCACTACTTGTACTCCTGCAGAACAGCCTTATTACGAAAATAAGCGGGATTCTTTTGCAGAGTATGTGGATAATCCAGTTTCAACGAACCCTTCTGCCAGAGCAACGAAGTTAAAGGCTACCAATACAACAAGAAGTATCTTTACCAATATGATTAATTTAACGAATCTGGAAGATCGAGGTGCTTCCTCCCAGGATGGATCAGGTGTATGGAAAGCTAGTGTGACCGGTAGTTCACATACAGGTAATGTGTGGTATACAACATTAGATGATTATACGATTACCGGAACCTTTAACGGTATATTTGTTACCAGCGGTAAAGTGACTGTCAGAGGTAGTGTTACCGGTTTGATTGTTGCTCGTGGTGGAATTACTGTTGAAAATGGTGGTCAGTATATAAGTGATGCAGCGATGGTGGATGATATTCTTCGTACCGGTCAGTGTATTTATGATGATGCTTCTACGAAGGCTCGCTGTGTCAGTGATGTATTCTGTGCATATCAGCCGGAGAATCCTACTTTCAAGCATGGTGAAACCGTGGGTACTTTAATGTATTCTGATGTTGTGGAATATAAGAATTGGCGTAAGTATGACGATGAGCCAGCTACTGTGGCAGGCCCATAAGAGATAGGGATGAATGAAGATTATATTTTGATGGAGGTTTCCTATGAAAACATCAACTCTTAAAAAGAGACTATTGTTACAAGGAAATAATGCAGGATTTTCTTTGGTTGAAGTCTTGGTTGTGGTAGCAATTATTGCTGTATTGGCTGCGATGTCAACAAGTGGTCTGTCTTATTTAATTCGTGGTAATATTAAAAAGGCTGTTAAGACTATGCATTCCGCAATTGCTACGAGTAGAACGGACTCCATGTCAAGAAGTGGAAAGTGGGAATTAAGAATTTCTGGCGGACCTTCCATCGGAAGTGATAGTCAGACGGATCCATATGTGGTGACGAATGGCTATACGGATGCTACAGGAACATCATTTGTGGCGGAAGATGAGTATCAATTTGATCCTATGATGACTAGTATCCGGCTTTGGGATGCGGATGGTAATCTGAAAGGTTATTTAACCAATATACAGTTCGAGAAGAGTACAGGAGCTGTAAAATCTGTAACTTCTACGGAAACAACGATTGCCAAAGATTCGAATCCAGGATATGTGGATATTGAAATTATTGTGAATGATAATAGTAGAAAGATTCGTCTGTACTATATTACGGGACAGATGGAATATATATATGATTAAGAGTTGGCATACAAGGTTAGATGAATTCATTGAAATAAGGTTGTAGGGAAAGGTGGTACGCTTTCATGACGTATTCATTTTTAAGGGAAAAATTGAAATTGGATAATCAAGGTGTGACCTTGGTGGAACTGTTGGTTTCTGTGGCGATCATGTCCATAGTAATGCTCATTGCAACCAATATGATTGTCAATGGTGCGACATTTTTTGAACGACAGTCCACATTGGTTGAGATTCATGATGAATCCACAGTTATTTCCAATTACTTAAGTGAGAGTATTATGGAAGCGACAGCAATAACTGTATTGTTTAACGGTGATGAAGATGGTTCGGGTACGGATGCAAATCAAATTCCAGATTCCACCAATACAACCGCCCGTTTAACTGGTAGTGGATATTTAGTATTATGTGATGGTACGGAAGATAAGGGTGACAAGCGTGTGCTTGTGTATGATCGTGAGAATACAAGTCTTTATGTCTATACGATTCCAAAGTCAGATACTACCGAATTAGATATGTTATCAACATTTGATTTCTCAAGTTCTGCGGCACTTCAGGCATATCTTGGTTCAAAGCCGGATTTATACTTGATTTCAAGATATGTATCGGAGTTTTCTGTCGAGATCCCTATGGGAAATGTTAATGTATATGATAAGACTACCAGAGCTTCTAGTTCAGAGCTCGGTGTACAGGATCCAGTGGATATAACTATTAAGTATCGCATTACTCATACCAATGGACGTTCATTTACAAGAAAATTCACCATGGGTGTTACTTGTAGAAATTCCTTGGATTACATTCAGATTTATGATACGGCTAATAGTATCTTGAATTCGTACACTGTTCATAGTCATAAATAGGAGGAGCGTAGAATATGAGAAAGTTTACAACATTCTACAAAAGAGGGAAAAAGGCTATATCATTTACACTCGCGGCAGCTTGTATGATTACTACAGTTGCACCAGGTGTTACCGTTTCTGCAGCAGAACAGGAGAAGAGCATGAATCCTGTGCTTTCTGACAGTGTTGTAGAAGATGCATTAAAAAATATGGCTGATGAGAATAATACCTTATATGTTGATATGGCGGGGGATTCCAATGATCTATTAAAGGGTATTACTTCTTCTATCCAGGATTCCATTGTGAATGAGGGACTAACGATTGCTAATACTGGATTAATTAAGAATGAAGAGGAAGGCGATGTTTCATACATTGTATCTGCTTCCAAAGATTCTTATCGTCCAACATCTCTTGCACAGTCCACAGATAATCATGGAGAGAATTTATATTTAGAAGGTCAGACGATTAAATTCTATTCCAATAGTGGGGATGCTGTACCAGCTTATGATCTCTTGGGTATGTTTAACCCGGATCTTAAGGAAGATAATAACTTAACATTATCCCTTGCTCATACTGGTACGATCGAAAATCCATATGTGATTATGGAATATAGTCCTAATGCTTCTCAGTCCTCCATTCGTCCTTTGATTGCGGATGCAGGTTATTATTCTTTAACTCATGAAGAAGTATATGGGGGTACCTTAAATGGTGTTACCTACGAAGGTATTAAACTTACGGATGAAGAAAAATTAGTTGTTCGTATAAACCTTTTAAATCGTCTGATTTCTCAGTGGAATAGTGAGAATGTTGCTAACTTTGCTGAAAACCAGAAAAAGTATGATGAATATCAAACTGCTTTAGCTGCTTATAATGCTACTGTGAATGCTTATGAAACCTTGTATACTGGTCTTGCGACTATGAATCTTGCGCAAAAAGAACCCTCTTTTAAGTCTGGTATGACGACTGCTCTTGCTACGGCTTTATTGGATGGATATAAAACAAAGATCTGGGCGATTATTCAGGAGGCATATAATAATCGTACAAATACCTGGGACTCTATGCAATCTGTAATTGCGGGGGTTCTTGGAACTTGGGCATTTTCTTCTAAGGAAGAATTTTTTGCGTACACTTCAAATGATGGATATCCTGGAAAGTATGGTTTAGGTGATACTTATTATACAGAATATATGGAAACAGTGGATGCTGCAGTAGAAGATGCCTGGGCAATTGCCAGTGCTAAACTTGCAGATGAAAGTGTATTATTAAATCCGGATGAATTTAAGAGTGCTTTGACGGTGCCAGAAGAACCAAAACTTGATAGTAAATATCTTAATGCCATGGATGTGATGACTTCTCTTTCAGAAGTGGATGATCCTTCTGATCGTGATGCCGTAGAAAAGGTATTAGTGAAACTTGAGAAGTATGTAGTTGATCATGATATTCTTTCGGAATCGTCTTATGAGAAGCGTCTATCCTCAGCCTATGACTCTGGATTAAATTATAAGATTATGTTCGAAAAGGCTCAGGCGTATGGCGCAGAACGTGATAATGGTGTGGCATATCCTAACTACGATTATCTTTATGATAATGCCAGAGCGTATTCTGTAGATAATGATGGTAATTTTGTATATAGTACCGATTGGGAATTTGATAAGTATTCTGCTGGTACTGGTGGTGTTACGGATGGAACGGGTACTGCAAAAGTAAACATGAGTGCTGGTTATACTATGACCACATCCGTATTTGATCCAATTCTAACTACGAGTCAGTCTAATTCCGGTGCTAATACCACGGAATTCTATCGTTGTTCTACGAACCAGAACAATGGTAAGTTGTTAGTTATGGATTATACCTTCCGTAAGTCCTGTATTAACTTAGCCTATAAGGCAGGCAAGAACGAAGCCGGTGCAGTAGATAGTTTAACTCCATATGTGGATGAATATGTATTTAATGGATGGATGATTGATCCGGACGGTGATGGAGAAAATCTCGTAAACTTGGATACCTGGACAGGTACGGCAGAAGAATTTGCTGAGATTACTTCCTTATATACTTCCTGGTATGTTCGTTATTGGGGCGAGAATGAATTTAAGTTATTAACTTTAACGAATAAGTCAGACTTTATTCCAGTAGAATTTTCCGGAGAAGGATTCCAGTATACCGTATATGTTCCAGCAACGATCGCAAGTCGTAATTCGGGTTCTTATCATGATGCTAGAAATCAGTTAACCATGTGTGTTCCAGTACATGCTAAGTGGATTACAACCAGTTATAATAATAATGGTGTGGTAGTTCCAGGATTTAATCAGACTACCAGTTATATGAATTATACGGATGAGATTTCTGCTTGGGATTTTGATTTCTCTAGAGAAAAGTATAGTACTCCAGAGAGTCTTCAGAATGTTATTCCAAGCTTGATGGGCGATACCGATTATCATACCTTATTCTATAATGCGATTCCTAGTTATACGGAATCCGATGGTAGAGTGGTTGTAGAATATCAGCCATTTAATATTAAGGTGATTACCGTAGATGCTGCGGATTTAAATCGTCTGGTTTATTATGATTATATGAATGCGGATGGAAGTGCGAAAGCTTCCATGTATGATGGTGATGGAGAACCGATCTATCAGGATACGGATGCGATTCGTCGTTTCATCAACAATATTGACTTTATGTATTTTGATGGTGGACGAGGAAGTGTTTATTTTGGAAATCATTCTTCGGTGGATGATACAGCTGCTATCAAGTGTTTTGAAAAACGAGATGCTTCTGGTAAGTTAGTTTCGGATGAAACCACCGTATATAATAATGGAACACGTTATCGTAAGGTGGTAGAAGATAAATGTCCATCCTTATGTGATAGTGAGAAGAATGCCAATGATCAATATGTACTGAGCTTTAATGAGAGTAAGATAAAGACTGGATTAAAGTATGGTTCTGACTTAAATAGTTGTACGGATATTGAATGGCAGGTTGCTTACCGTATGTACCTTCGTACCGCAGGTGGTAATGCGGATTCGGATCCGAACCAGCAGTACCGTCGAATGGCTGTTATTATTGATGAAGCAAC
>JAILGS010000068.1 GCA_024696615.1 Lachnospiraceae bacterium | reverse complement strand
GGAAATCTTATGCTGAATTAATGGATGGTTGAAGATTGTAATATTCTTCTCATCTTCAAATCTGTTATCACTCATGATGTCTTTTTTCTCCTTTATCTATTGGCAGTTTAACTATTTTTTATGCTTTTTTCCGCCATTTTTGGAATTCTTATGAGAACCATTCCCTGACTTCTTTCCGTCTTTGGATCCGTTCTGATCTGCGTCTACGTTCTTGTCTCCGTTCTTATCTCCGATTTTAGCTTCCTCACTAGATTCGTTTCGAATTTCCTTCTTGGTTTCGGTAAGTACCGAAGTATCCTTCACATCCTTACTTGTCACATAGATTCCACGACTCTGATCACCGGCAGGATTAACGCCAAATTCATAATCCTTACCAGGAAGGATGGCATTTAATAAAATACCTGCAATGGCTGCAATGGCAAGCGCAGTTAAAGTGATGGTTGCCTCTCCCACATGGAAGGTTAAACCACCTGAAAAACCAAGTCCACAGACGAAGATAACGCCTGCAATAATCAAATTTCTAGACTTCGTAAGATCCACATGATTCTCCACCACATTACGTACACCGATGGCAGAAATCATACCATAGAGCATGAAGCTGATACCACCGATGATAGCACTTGGCATGGTAGAAATCACCGCAGAAAACTTCGGAATAAAGGAAAGTACCATGGCAAATATAGCCGCCAGTCGAATTACTCGTGGATCATATACTTTGGAAAGTTCCAATACACCGGTATTTTCACCATAGGTGGTATTGGATGGACCACCGATGAAACCGGAAAGGGAAGTTGCAAGACCATCGCCCACTAAAGTACGATGAAGGCCCGGTTCTTCAATAAAGTTCTCTCCCACAGTGGCGGAGATGGCAGACATATCACCGATATGCTCCATCATGGATGCAAGGGCAATTGGTGCCATAACTAAGATGGAAGTTACGCTAAACTTAGCAATCTGGAAGGATGGCAAACCAACGAAACTTGCACTTGCTACACTACTAAAATCAATAATGGCACTTCCGTCCGGATTGGTCATACCGCTGGCATTCATAATGATTGCCACACCGTAGGAAATTACCACACCCATAAGAATTGGAATAATCTTAAACATTCCCTTGCCCCAGATATTAAATACAATGATTACGGACAGGGCAACTAATGCTAAAAACCAGTTCGTAGAAGCACTACTAATGGCACTTGGTGCTAAGGATAAACCGATACAGATAATGATCGGTCCTGTAACCACCGGAGGAAGATAACGCATCACGCGCTTAACTCCCACAAGCTTAATGATTGCTGCTAATACGAAATACAGAAGACCTGCAACAACCACACCACCACAGGCATAGGCACATTTTTCATTGGCCCCCATGTTCGCATAGGCGCCATTACTGAGATTGGCCACCGTATGGAATCCACCTAAAAAGGCGAAGGATGAACCTAAAAACGCAGGCACCTTGAGTTTTGAACATAGATGGAAAATCAAAGTTCCCATACCTGCACAAAACAGGGTTACTGCAACTGTAATACCGCTAGTAATCGGCTCCCCCGTTGCTTCCTTAAAATACCCACCAACAAGAATCGGAACAAGTACTGTCGCCCCGAACATAGCGAACATATGCTGCAATCCAAGGATGAACATACGTCCCTTTCCCAGTACGCGCGCGTCCCGAATCGGCTGCGTACCAACTGCATTAGCTTTTACGTCACTCACCGTCAATACCTCCATCATATGAATTTTTCAATCATCTGGGGGATTTCACAGGTTCTAAATCCACGCCCAAACTAACGAAATTATACTACATTTGGAAAGAAATTACTATGAAAGCCTCCTATTTTCCGTTGCAAATGTATAAAAAAAGAAGCATGTACCCCACGTACATGCTCCTTAATTCTTCGTATTCATATTGTCGCACCCTTTCTGGTTCCTCATGGAAGTCTCCAGCTTAGGCTTCCTCATTCCTCTTTCCAGTTCCTGACCACTCTTGTAATCAAAAACCGTAGCTTGGGTCCGATGGGTCCTCTTGAAGGTTCCTTCTCTTTGATATATATATCGGCGAGAAGTTCTCCTTCTTAAGACCTTTTTTCATGTATACCTGTATACTTTTTGTTTTTCTGGGCGCCACAATTTTGGTACCACAACACTCTTACTGTGCTACCTGGGCTACGTCTTTCACATCCCAGAACTGCTTTACCGCATCTAACACTTCCTTGCCCTTCTTGCGACCAAGCTGATATACTCGCTCTTCCTCTTCCGGATCATGACAAATACTTGGGATACCAAGAGGTTCATCCGGACGGATCACCAAAACCTTTCCTGCTTCTTCTTGCTTTCGGATATAGGCCTTCTCTTCGTTATACATCAGATACCGGTCCTTCATGGCTTTAATCATGTTCGGATATTTACGAAGGCTCATCTTCACTAAGCCCATATACTGCTGAGGTTTCTTTACATAATCCTTGGGCTGGGTCTCGATGACAATAATCTTCTCATACCCTTCCTTCTCTAAAAACTGCAGGGGAATGGAATCTGCAATACCACCATCAAGATATAATTCCCCATCAATCTCCACTGGCTTGGTTACTAGTGGTACGGATGCTGAAGCACGAATCCACTGCACCATCCGATCCGTTCCCTTCATTAACTTCTCATAATGGGCCTTACCGGTACGAATATCCGTTGCCACACAGAAAAACTCCATGGGATTCTTCTCATAAGTCTCCATATCCATGGGATCAATCACGAATGGAACATCATGATAACAAAATTCCACATCAAACATATTGCCCGTACGGAAAAAATTTCCCCAACTTGCATAACGCTTATCCTGGCATAATTTCTTATTATATCGAATGCCTCGTCCAATCTGCTTGGACTTCACATTACATCCAAATGCTGCTCCGGCGGATACGCCTACAGCACCATCCATCTCGATCCCCTCTTCCATCAGGACATCGATCACTCCGCAGGTAAAGAGTCCCCTCATGGAACCGCCTTCCATTACAAGTCCGCGTTTCTTTTCCATCTCCCCAAACAACCTTTCCTTTCATCATCTTTAAGACTAATCATACATAATTGTAAAATCTGTGGCAAGAGTGTTTAGCGATACAGATCCTGATGTTTCTTTAATAACTCCTTCATCCTCACAACCACATCCTCCGGACCAACGACTTTAACGCCGCCAATTCCAATAATCCAGCCTAAAAAATTATCACTCACATCCACATTCACTGAGGTGGAAAAATGATTGTCATCCAGTTTCAGGGACTTAATCCCGGTACCGAAGCGGTCAAAGATTACATTAGCCATGCCATTCTCACATTCTAGCTGAACTAATTTCTTCTCTCCGCCAAACATTCCAAAATGCCGGTCCGTGTAACCCTTCATATCCACAGCCTTAAACTGTTCCTTACCTACACGGGGTTCTTCCAGACTTTGCACATCCAACATCTTATCCACACGGAAATGCTTCATCTTCGAATCCCCCTCATCAAAGCCGACTAAATAGTACTTCTCCTCATTCCATACCATGGCCCAGGGACTTACCACATAGCGCTGGCCATCGTGAGCCTTCACCTTCTTCTTATGTTCATCATAACGGAAATATTCGAAGGTAATCTTGGTCTCATTGATCAGTGCCGTATGAATCGTATCCACACTGTAGATAAACTTCTCATTGTCGGATTTTACACGGTCATTGGCAAATACTTGGCGATCTAACTGATCCCCTTGTTGTGTGCTGGTTAGCTTTTTAATCTTTTCTATTAATTGCTTGGACTTCTTCGCGGTAATAAATCTTGCAGCACCGATGGCATCTACCATGAGCTTAAGTTCGGTCAGTTCAAACTCCCGGCTATTCAGATTGTAATAGTAGGTTCGATCCTTACGCTCCTCTATAATATCCATGCCGAAATCTTCTAAGGTCTTCACATCACTATAGACACTCTTACGCTCAGCAATAATTCCATCCTTCTCCAAGGCTTTAATTATTTCCTTCGTTGTAATCTTATGAAACTCGTCTGTTTCCTGTTCTAAGATCTCTTTAATCTTTAAAATCTTTAATTTCTGATTTGCACGTTCTGCCATCTTTTTACCCCCATTGTGAAAACCCATGACTCACAAGGAAAAGTATAAAGCCGGGCCATATTTTTTGTCAATTTCTAAGGGGGGATCTTCAAAGGAACTTTTATCCAAAAGCTTCTATCGTTACCTTCTATAACATACTCGGATCAACTAAGAACATCACATATAATGTTACTGTGACTAAACCACTTCCTAACATGGTTAAACAAAATTCATATAATTGTCTTGTCATACGTCTCTTCATCATTCTACCTCCATGGCATCCACTGGGCTTTTCTCGCCCTGTTTGCTTTTGATGATGTGAGTATAACTCCCCTATATGGCACAATATGGGACTTTGAATTTCTCAAAGCCCCATATTTAACACATTTGTTTATTAAATTTTCCTGTGATTCGATTACTTATTATCCACAAACTTCACGGTACTTAATCCATCCTTGTGGGTCACTTCCAACTTCTTATAAGTATCCGCATTCACTAACTTCTCCACGTGGGTAATAATACCGATTTGGCGATTCTGATTGGTCATGCTATTTAACACCATCATGGACTGATCCAGGCGATGGCCATCCAAGGTACCAAATCCCTCATCGATAAACATACTCTCGATATGGACTTTACCGGTCTTTTGCATCTGAACCACTTCGGAAAGACCAAGGGCCAAAGCAAGCGAAGCCTCGAAGGACTGACCACCGGAAAGCAGGGCAATATTACTATGATTTCCCTTCTCATCCACGGCCTGAAGATCTAAGTCTCGTAACTCCTCCTCACCCTTTTTCGCATTCTTATTCTCGTGAATTACCGCTTCCAGACTGTATTTTCCATCCATTAATTCCATAAAATAATGGGAAGCATGTTCCACAATCTGCTTAAAGAAATCACTTAATACATACTCATGGAACTTATATACACGCCCCATGGTATTATCCACCATCGGCTTTAATTCCAGTTCAATCTTATGGAGCTTATGTAAGGTAGCCATGCCCTCGTGGAGACGCCGGATATTCTCCTTGGTCTGGCGAAGGGCGCTATATTCTTCCTTGGACTTAGCATCAAGCGCCTTCTTTTCTTCCTGTAAGCCCTGTAATTCTTCTAAAAGGAGGGAAAGATCCACATAGGATAAGCCCTTGGTATTCTTAAGATTCTCATTCAGACGGCTCTCCACATCCGAAGCCTTCTTCTGATAAGCCTTCACTTCCTTCTCCACATCTCCACACCACTTGGTGACATCCTCCATGGAAGAAAGTTCACGACCATCCACGGTTAAGACTTCTTCGATCTGGGAAAGGGAGTCGTAGCCCAGGGACTCTAACTTACCTTCAAGTTCCTTCCTGGTCCGCTCTTCCTCCTCTGTCAAGGAAGCCACCTGCTGTTGATTCTCCTGTAATTGACCAAGCACTTCACCCAGGGATTTCTCCATGGCCTGATGGGCCTTCTTCGCCTCATCCATCTCTTTCTGCCACTTACTGATGGCTTTCTTCGCAGCTTCTTCCTCCTGAAGGGCTAACTGCTTCGTAGGAGGGGAATTCTTTAACTGCGCCTGATCATGTTCCACATCCCGCTTAAGGGCTGCAAGACGCATCTCCTCTTCCTTCTTTTTTTCCGAAAGCTGATCCTTCTTCTTTAGCAGTTCTTCATAGGAAGCTTCTAATTCTTTCTTCTGAATCAGAGCAGCATTCTTCGCATCCCGTGCCTTGACGGCTTCTTCGTATGCCTTCTGTGCCTGGGACTGTTCCTGTTTAAGGCGATTGCCTTCCTCCTTGAAAGGATCAGCCGCTACTAATTCCTCGAAGTAATAGTCCTTCGCGAA
>JAILGS010000037.1 GCA_024696615.1 Lachnospiraceae bacterium | reverse complement strand
AAAACTCTTAATAATTGGCAAACCTTCCGTATATTCCAGGACGCTTCCCGTCAAATCCTCAATGGCGATATTCCGTCCCTTGGCGCCCTTCTTGGATCGTCTAATCATCAACTGTGCTACGAGAATAATGATCAAAGTCACTGCACCTATCACGATACCGAGATATGGATGAATCCAGAATAAGAACACAATCGTCAGACACTGGGAGAACATATCCATCGTTGCATCCGCAATCACAGTCATGGACTGCTCTTCGATGTACACCATATCCTGACTGAGGATGGAACTAATCCGTCCAATATTACCTTCCGTAAAATATCCCATAGGAAGTTTCTTAAGATGTGCGCCAAATTTCTTTCGCTGATCGGCAAATATCTTGTAACCCGTTCCCGACTGCAACTGATCCGAAATCGTCTGTAAAAGTCCATAGACTAAGAACACCACAAAGATGGCTCCACCCACCATCAGGCACTTTGTCACATTCACGGTATCGTGAATAAAACCATTCAGCACCCACACTGCCATCATTAATGGAAATGTGTTACAAATACTCTTCAAGAAGGAAACCACATATGCGAAACGAATCTTCCACGCATACTCCCCCGAAAACCGAAGGATTCGATGAATCATTCCAATCATTATGCTTCCTCCTTTCTACGAAGATTCCAACTTTCCGTTAAGGAGGAAAGTTTCGTAAGTCTCTGATAATCCTCACAGGATTTTACTAATTCTTCATGTGTACCGATACCGTGAATTTCACCATTACCAATCACTACGATTTGATCCACGTTCTGGATGGAGCGCATCTTATGCGCAATCACAAGAACCGTCTTACCCTGAATAATCCGTCCAATGGCAGCACGCATCTTCTTCTCATTTTCCGCATCCACAGAAGCCGTAGCTTCATCCAGGACAATGATTGGCGCATCCTTTAAGATGGCCCTTGCAAATGCGATACGCTGTCTCTGTCCACCGGAGAGCGCACCACCGGCAGCACCCGCCACCGTATCATATCCATGCTCCAGCTGCAGAATAAATTCTTCGCATTCTGCCTTGCGTGCCGCCTCTTTCACCTCTTCATCCGTTGCTTCCGGACGGCCCATACGGATATTTTCCATAATGGACTTATTAAAGAGGAACACACTTTGAGAAACATAAGCGATTTGTCGATTTAACTCATCTAAGGACATCTTTCGAATGTCCTGACCACCGATTAAAATCGCACCACTACTGATTTCATAATAATGTACAAGTAATTTCGCGAGGGTACTCTTACCGCTACCACTCATACCCACAAGTGCCGTGGTTGTGCCTTCTTTGGCAGTAAAGGAAACACCCTTCACTACCTCCACATCCTTATATGCGAAATGCACATCCTGAAATTCGATGTCATAACATTTGCCACGGAAGGCGTCCTCCGTAGTCTTCACAGGCACGCTTTCCAGGGCGTGCTCCAGGGACTGGATCTTGAAACTCACCTGTGGAATCGCGCCGATAAAGGCCATGCAATGGGACAAAAGCGGGCCAATTCCAAAGGACAGCATCAGCGCCAGCACGTATTGGGACACGCTTATTTCCCCAAGGACCACGAAAATCGCGCCAAATGGCAGGGAATACATCACAATGTTCGCAAAAAGGCTCTTATACAAAGCCATCCAAGGCCAGCTGACCTTGTACCAATCCAGCGCGTAATCCCGGTACTCGTCCACCGCGAGCTCGTAGCGATAGGCCGAATCCTTCTGTCGATTGAAGACTCGCACCACTTCCATGCCGTTAACATATTCCACGATGGCGTTGTTCATGCGCTTTGCGGCAGCAAAATATGAGCCCATCTTACTGATGCCCACCGAATACATTTGCCCGGAAACGCTAAGTCCGATGCCCACCATCAGAGCGGTTAGCAGCGCGATTTGCCAGTCGATTCGGATTAAGATGATGAGTCCGAGCAATGGAATCGAAAGGTTGGCAAGTCCTTCCGGTATCATATGCGCTAGAAGCGCTTCGATGGACTCGATGTCGTCGGTGAAGAGCTTCTTGATGTCGCCCGTTCCACGTCCTAAAAGGTAACCCAGGCTGGTTTCTTCCATTCTTTCCTGAAGGCGGATTCGCAGATTTTCCAAGGTTCCATAGGCCGCATGATGGGACACGATGAGTCCGCACATGTAGAAAATAGCGTAAATCAGCTCTGCGATGCCGATGGCAAGGAGCAGTGGCTTAACGCTTGCAAGAGTGATACTTTGTCCTTCGAGGACGCTTTGCACGATTTTTCCCACCGCCACGTATGGCACCACGCTTGCCGCTGCGCCAATGGCCATGAGTACAAAGGCCAGGGCGATGCTCTTTTTGTGTGACCCTGCGTAGGAGAGGATTTTTCCCACATTACTACGTTTGTCACGTTTTTTACTGAAATTCTCATCACTTGGGGAGAAAAAGTAGCCCTTTACTCGCTCCATACCCTCTTCATCGAGAGGGTAGAAACCGATGACGTGGCCGCGCTCCATGTGAAGCACATGGGTGCAGCACTGGGCGATCAACTCCGGATCATGGGTGATGATGACGGAGATTTCTACCTGATCTTTGGTTTGCAACAAGAGGTTTCCAAAGCGCTCCATTCCGATGCGATCAAGACCACTGGTTGGCTCGTCGTAGAAGAGGATTTGCTTTCCTGCGCACAGAGCAGCTGCGATGGCGGTTCTTTGCTTCTGGCCACCGGAAAGAGAGGCCGGATGTCGATTGGCATAGTCTAGTAGTCCTAACTGATCCAAGGTGTGCTTGGCTTCGTCCTCCGTCACGTGGGCATTTAACATGACTTCTTCTAAGCAACTATCGGAAAAGAGCTGTCGATTCACGTCCTGCATGACGAGGAAACTATTCTTTCGGCGCTGTTTTTCGTTCAAATACACTTTGTCAAAGGCCACACTACCGCTGGATGGGATCAGGCCACAAAGCGCCTCTGCCAGAGTACTTTTACCACAGCCATTATCTCCGATTACCGCAATGATGCTATGTTTTGGTAACTGAATTCGGTCTATATCAAGGATTCTTGCATTCTGTCTGGAGCATCCAAGGTCCAGTACTTCGATACTTGGTGTCTTATCGAATTCTTCGATATGATTTTCCGTATGAAGATGGGCAAGATTGGTGCTTCGAAGGCCTAGTTTTGCAAGTTCTTCTTCGGATAATGCCCGAAGCTCCTCATTCGTATATTCTTTTTCGATTCGTCCCTGTTTAACATAGATAAAGCGGTCCGCAAGGTCCATGAGATAATGCAGGCGATGCTCGGAAATGACGATGGTCTTTCCTTCCTGCTTCATTTTGGTAAGGATTTGCGACAAGCGTTTCATGGCTTTCTTATCCAGGTTCGAAGATGGTTCGTCCATGACGAACACTTCCGGCTCGGTGGCATAGACGCTACCGCATGCGATTTGCTGTTTTTCTCCACCGGAGAGTTCGAAGATATTCCGATTGCAAAGTGCCTGGATCTTCATATCTTCCACAGTTCGATCATATCGCTTCTTAATTTCTTCTCGAGATAAGCCTAAATTCTCACATCCGAAGCTTAATTCTCCCGTGGTATCAATATTGAAAAACTGGCTTTTCGGATTCTGGAAGACGCTTCCTACCTTGGCCGCGGTCTCCGCCAGTTCGTGTGTGCTTACGTTATAGTCATCAATGAGTACTTCTCCCGAAAATTCTCCCTCGTAGAATTGCGGAATCAGTCCATTGATCAGTCGGGTGATTGTGGTTTTTCCGCAGCCGCTTTCGCCGCATAATACCACCACTTCCCCGGTCTTTATGGTGAGATTGATGTCCTCGAGTCCATCCCCGGTGCCATTCTCCCCCCCATAATGAAAGGTTGCATGTTTTATTGTGATCATATTCTTGTGTTTCTTACTCCATTAATTTCGTTGTGTATTGCGCTTCCTTGCAGATCTTTGAGACATATACTATGTACTGCGTTAATATGCAGATATTTGAGGCATGTACTATGTATTGCGTTAATATGCAGATATTTGAGGCATGTACCGGTCTGCTGCGCTTTTTTTATATGATATATTGGTGCGCTTTGACTATGTATTTCATTTGCTAAGGAGGAACCAGGCTGCCATACCAAGAAACATGGCGCATACCACGTAATCCACGGCTTTAAATTTTACTTCCTCATAGGAGGTTCGGCCCCTGGAAGCGTCCAAACCGCGGGCAAGTGCCGCAGATGCCAGCTCTTCCATAATGGATATGCTGGAAAATAGTAACGGTATCAGGATATATTCCACCGTCTTCATGGGCGAACGAATGATGGCCCAAGGCTCTAAGGAAATACCACGGAAGGCCATTGCTTTGCGGATTCCGTTCCACTCTTCTGCAACTGTTGGGATAAATCGAAGCATTACCGCAAATGGTATGATTAACGCATTTGGTAAGTGCATGGCATTTAATGCCGCTAATAACTGATTGATTCGTGTCGTCTGAGTTAAAAGCATTAATCCCAAAAATACTGGAAAGAAAAAGAGAAATATCGTAATCAAACTAGTAATCAAGCCACCTAACTGTGCAGATCCGGTCTGGGAACTTACGATTTCATATCTTAGATACATTAAAAATAAAAAGATTAAAAAAGACTTTATTCCAAGCCAACGTTTTCCACATAGGAATATAATAAAACACAGCATGATACCATAGAAAAACAAGGTCATCATGCTGTAGCAAGTAAGGGACGCCACCGAGCTGGCGAGAAATATCACCAGCTTGGTTCTTGGGTCCAATTTTAATAGGGCATTGGAATTGTCTGCATATAGATCAAATCCCACTTATACAATCCCCGCTTTGTTGAAATGTTTCTTAATGAGCTTGGATGCAACTAATGCTCCAAGGATACCACCAATGATTGCAAATCCTACAATGTAGAACCATAATCCAGGTGTCATTAATTTTAATAAGCCATCTGCATATGCATCACCATAGTAATCTCTTGCTCTTTGAATAAAGAAATCTCTACTAAAGAACATGATCATGTATGGGCATGACATATTGATATTAAATACTACAAAAGAAGCAAGATACATTTTCTTAGACTTATACTTTCCAAGATAAATGATTAATTCTGCAAGTAAAGATGTTGCAATTGCTGTTACCATGCAATACCATGCTCCAGAACATGCTACTAATGCGAAAAGTACACCCATGATTAATGCTGGACCGAATTTTCTCACCTTTAATACACAAAGTTCATATACCGTACCACAGAAGATACCTACGGTAATTGGTGCTACTACATAAAGAATTGGCACCATTCCAGAACTCATTACAAGGATTAACATTAATACAATGTAAAGTGCTCCAAAAGCACCTGCATAGATTAAATCCTTGGTCTTCATTTTCTTACTTTTGGCGTTGGCAGCGGTTGCTGCGGTTGCTTCTGTTGCAGTTGCGCTTGCTGCGG
>JAILGS010000025.1 GCA_024696615.1 Lachnospiraceae bacterium | reverse complement strand
GAAGGCTAACGCATCCGTACGAAGACTCCAGGTACCCATATGGACCCTCCATGCAAATTTTATATTAGGAAATTCCGTCTGTAGCTCCTCCATCTGTTCATTACTCAAGCCACAGTCACACATATCAAGATAAAGGAGGTTGGGAAGTTGTTTTAAGTCCTTCTTAAAGGCCTTGAAATCCGTAATCGGAATTCCACTAATATTGGCCACATAATCATGGGAATGAATGGAAACAGACTTTCCTTCCTCCCCAATAGTCACTTCATAATCCGCAATCGTTTCTTCCTCCGTGGTGGTTTCCTCCGTAGGCGCCTTGGTACGTTCATTCTCCCCCGCACCAGTACTTTCTTCCACCGCCACCATGGTGGACTCTTCCACTACTGCCATACTAGACTCCAGTGGTGTATTCTCTCCCGAAAACGAACAGGCTGAAAGTCCAAGACTAATCCCTAACAGTTCCAAAAGCATTGCTGCTTTTTGTCCCACTCTTTCTTCCTTCCTATCATTCTTTGACAGATTCCAATTCTTCTTCATTACTTTATTTCCCCTCTCTTCCTATATGATCCTTGCATATCTATGCCCCCTTAAAGCAAAGGAGCGATCAGTCGTAATAATCCCTGGGAAGCCCGAATCATGCGGTGACTTTTTAAATCTTCCTGCACTTTTTCGGTCACTTCCGTACTCACTTCCATGGCCTCTTCCAGATCCTTCACTAAATCCAGGATGGCATCGCAACGATATAATAATACGCCATTTTCAAAATTATGATACAGGCTTCGATAATCAAAATTTATGGTCCCCACCGTGGCTAAGATTCCATCCACCACACAGAGCTTGGCATGGCAAAATCCCGGGGTATACTCATACACTCTCGCTCCATGGGCCACCACGCTTCCATAATATGACCTGGTAACCGCATAAGTGATCTTCTTATCCGGAACTCCCGGGGTAATAATTCGAACATCCACCCCACGCTTTGCCGCAAGGCCCAAGGCCCGACTCATCTCATCGGAGATGATAAAATATGGGGTCATGAGATAGACATACCTTTTAGCACTATTAATCATATTAAGATAGACATTTTCACCCACCCGTTCCCGGTCTAGCGGATTATCCAGGAAAGGCTCCACATATCCACTGCTTTCCCCGCAGTAACACTGACTTTTTTTCGTATGGTACTTGGAATAATCTTCCTTGGATTCTTTAATAAAATTCCACATCTCTAAAAACATGGCGGTAAAGGATAGGCAGGCTTCTCCCTCCATGCGGATTCCCACATCCTTCCAATAACCATAGGGATGGGTGATATTAAAATACTCATTGGCAAAATTATATCCCCCGGTATAGGCCACTAATCCGTCAATTACTGTAATCTTTCGATGATCCCGGTTATTTAAGAAGAGATTTAAGAATGGCTTCACCGGATTAAAGACACGGCACTCAATTCCATCCCCACGGCAGCGCTCATTGAATTTACGATTAATAAAAAAGCCAGAACCCACATCATCATAGATAATTCGAACGCTTACTCCGGCCTTGGCCCGCTCCACTAATACCTCATATAATTCTTCAAATGCGCCTTCAAATTCAATGGCATGCACTTCGATAAAGATATAACTCTTCGCTTTTTTGGCATCTTCAATCTGGTGCTTCCAAGCCTCCTTGGCTTCACCAAAGTAAGTCACCTGGGTATTCTCATAAATCTCTGTAGGCGCATATTCTTTCAGATAATGCATCTGATTCCCATAGAGAGGATCTTCCTTGGATAAATGCTCCAAGACTTCTGGATTTTGTACACGATATTTTAAAATCTCGTGGTCGATGGTCTGAAAGCGCTTTAACAGGCGCTTGGTGCTATTGGGGCGACCTAGTAACAGATAACTTACTAAACCTAACACCGGGAAGCTTAGGATGATCATTAACCAGGAAATCTTAATGGAAGATTGCTGCTCCCGATATACCATCCGCACCGCAACTCCTAAGGAAATTAAGGACGCAACAGTGGTAAAAATCACCGTATATCGCTGTAAAAAGCTAAGCGCAAGCATCCAAAACCAGAGAATCTGTCCCAATAATGCAAGGACAACAAAGGAAATTCGTCCCGCACTATTTCCCATCTTTCCATGCTGTACTCGGTCTTTTTTAGCCATTCTTGCTCCTTTCCGTCCTACATCGCCCATTCCTTCCAGGGTACTACGCATCCTATGCTTCATGGGGGTCTCCCACACGGCCAACTAAAATATCATCCTTATG